>CAZJDC010000040.1:0-8442 GCA_964544715.1 uncultured Rickettsia sp.
TGGCATGGCTTGATATGAATAAAAGTAGGATAAATGAAACAATTACTTTATATCCACAAACTTGGGAAGTTATAAAAACATCAATTCAGAACAACATTAGATGGATTTTAACTGATACACAATTTTGCTAAGTGCGAAACTCCTGTAAATGTCAGATCAAATGTCAACTTCTACAAATAGCTATGCTCACTGTCGGCTTTTTAATGGATGATTACATAGAACCGCCTTTAAAGTGGCAAGTATTTAGCTTGCATGAAGCTAGCGGTAGTACTGGTTTTAACTCTAGTTATATTAAGGATTTTATGGAAATTCTATAACCCTAATGTCTTGCTACCTGCTGATTTACCAAACTGGCAAAAGAAAGCAGCTAATATTAATATAAATCTCTTATATCTTTTAATGATATTAATTGCCTATAAGAAGTGGCTTTTTAATGACTATCCTGTTAAACTAACATATAGATTTTTACGGCTTATTGACTATAAGTTCTTTTACCCAAGATTTACAATTCGCCAAAATCTACAAAAAAATCCATAAGAAAGCAGTTTTATTATTTAATATTTTGATTATTATTCATATAATAGCTGCATTTTATCATCATTTTATTAGGAAAGATACTGTATTAAAGAGATGTATAATGAGTAATTTAGTCATAAAATTATTGACTTATATAAAGAACTGTGTTTTATCTAAGTAAGTTTACATAACTTACTATATTAGTATTATGAGCAAAAGCACTAGAGTAATAGTTTCTTCAAAGGGGCAAGTAGTTATACCTAAATATATAAGCAATAAAATTGGGTGATATTCAAGTTCTGAAGTAATTATTAATTATAAAAATAATGCAACATTAGAATTGCTTCCTGTAAAAAAAATATTTTTAGCTTTTTCGGTAAAAAAACACAAAGCTAAAAATGGTCCGATTGATATAGATGAAGCCATCAGTATTGTAGTTATCGAAAATAATAAGAATTGATACTAATATTTTAACACGTACTTTTCTTGAAGACTATGAAACATATTCTAAAACTGCTCAAAGATTCCTAAAAAAACGCTAATCGTAAGATTTTTATTTCTTCTGATGCAATACCTGAATTTGCATGAATATTAAAAGTTAAAAAATTTACTAGGCAAGAAATATATGAAGCAGTTGATTAATCTTATTGATAATTCTGGTTTTATTATTGGAAATAAAGAAATAATAATATCTGCAGCTGCAAAATATATTAAAGGAAAAGCAGATTTTGCCTATTGATGCTATGATTGCGGAAGGAGAAATAAATAGCGTTAATAACTTTATAAGCTTTGATAGAGAAATAGTACGGGAAGTTAAGAATGCGTCTTATCCTTAAGTAGAAACTTAAATTAATAACAATAATAAAATAAATTATTTATGAATATTCACGAATATCAAGCAAAAGAAATTTTAAGACAATATGGTGTGCCTGCTCCAACTGGAGTGGTAATTACCAAAACCGAAGGCATTAATTCAGCCATTGATAAGTTAAACACAAAGGTATATGTAGTTAAAGCACAAATACATGCTGGTGGTAGAGGCAAAGCTGGCGGTGTTAAGGTTGTTAAGAGTAAGGAAGAAGCAAAAAAAGTTGCTCATGATATGTTTGGTATTAATTTGGTCACACACCAAACAGGACCGCAGGGACAAAAAGTAAATCGTCTTTATATTGAATCGGGGTGTGATATCTTAAAGGAGTATTATTTTAGTGTTGTATTTGATAGATCAGTTAGTGGCATCACTTTTATAGCTTCTACTGAGGGCGGTGTTGATATAGAAGAAGTTGCAGAAAAGACACCTGAAAAAATTATAAAATGCTTAATTGATCCAGCTACCGGCTTACAAAACTTTCACGCTCAAAGAATAGCCTATGAACTAGGGTTTAAAGACCAGCAAGTAAAACAAATGAAAGAAATAGTAAGAGCAACTTATAAGGCTTTTATTGAAACAGATGCAGCTCAAATTGAAATCAATCCGTTAATTGTAAATCGTGAGGGCAATTTATTAGCGTTAGATGCAAAATTTACCTTTGATGATAATGCTCTATTTAAGCATCCCGAAATTATGGCTCTACGTGATCAAGATGAAGAAGATCCGTTAGAAACAAGAGCAGCTGATGCTGGTCTTAGCTATGTGAAAATGGACGGCAGTATTGGTTGTATGGTAAACGGGGCAGGACTCGCCATGGCTACGATGGATATTATTAAGATTTATGGTGCAACGCCTGCAAATTTCTTAGATGTTGGTGGCGGGGCTGATCGTGCACGCGTGAAAGAAGCCTTGAAAATAATTTTATCTGACAAAGAAGTGAAAGGCATTTTAGTTAATATTTTCGGTGGTATTATGCGTTGTGATATCATAGCAGAAGGAATTATCGCTGCCGCAAAAGATATAGGTATAAAAATACCGTT
Organism: uncultured Rickettsia sp.; assembly: GCA_964544715.1. Taxonomy (GTDB): domain Bacteria; phylum Pseudomonadota; class Alphaproteobacteria; order Rickettsiales; family Rickettsiaceae; genus Rickettsia. The sequence goes on from CAZJDC010000040.1 coordinate 2,428, forward strand.
AGTAGTTCGCTTAGCTGGTACAAATGTTGAGAAAGGTAAAGAGATTCTATCCAATGCAGGTTTAGAAATAATACCCGCTCACGATTTAGCTGATGCGGCTAGTAAAATAGTTGAGGTAATTAGGTAATAATGCTTATCTTTTAAGAAGTGCTCTTTCAATTTATCAAGGATTCGTGATGCTCACGTATGTAAGTATACGCTCCACTCGCTTTCCTATCAAAATAAAATGAGGGTTCTAAAAATAGAAGCATTATTAGATATAAGTAAATTAAAAATAATAAATAGTTATCAAAGATGGCAATATTAGTTAATAAAAAAACAAAAGTAATCTGTCAGGGTTTTACGGGTTCACAAGGCACTTTCCACTCTGAGCAAGCAATAGCTTATGGAACTAAAATGGTTGGAGGGGTAACACCTGGTAAAGGCGGTAAAACTCACCTAGATTTACCTATATATAACACTGTACATGAAGCAAAAGCTAAGACTGGTGCTAATGCTAGTGTGATTTATGTACCACCTCCCTTTGCAGCCGATTCAATATTAGAAGCAATTGATGCTGGAATTGAAGTAGTAGTATGTATTACGGAAGGAATTCCGGTGCTTGATATGGTTAGAGTAAAGCGTGCTTTAATCATTTCTAAAACAAGATTAATCGGTCCTAATTGCCCAGGAATTATAACTCCTGATGAATGTAAGATTGGTATTATGCCAGGGCATATTCATAGAAAAGGTTCTATAGGGATTGTGTCAAGATCTGGTACTTTAACTTATGAAGCAGTAGCACAAACAACAGATCTAGGGCTTGGACAATCCACATGTGTAGGTATCGGCGGTGATCCTGTTAATGGTACTAATTTTGTAGATTGCATTGATATGTTTTTACAAGATGACGAAACAAAAGCAATTATTATGATTGGTGAAATTGGCGGAGATGCTGAAGAAAATGCAGCTGATTTTATCAAGCATTCAAAAATCAAGAAACCTATAGTAAGCTTTATAGCAGGTATTACAGCTCCTCCTGGTAAAAGAATGGGGCATGCTGGTGCTATTATTGCTGGCAGAAAAGGTAGTGCTGAAGATAAGCTTGAAGCTCTACAAAGTGCTGGTGTAACTATCACAAGATCTCCTGCTGATATAGGAAAAACTATGCTGGATTTGCTGAATAATGGTTAAGCATTCTCGGCGTTGCGAGGAAATTATATAATAATTGACGAAGCAATCTCACTATGTGCTAATTTATGAGGTTTGCTACGTCAAAACTTGCATCTTCTCTTTGGAATGACACTTTTATGCTATTTTCTGATCTACCAAAACTTACAACTTCTTAAAAATCATGAATAGGTTTAAAAGTATTGCGGTATATGGTGGGGGTAGTTTTGGTACAAGCCTTACCTCTGTTGCAGCTAGGGTTTGCGAAGATGTTACCTTATTTTTGCGTAATGAGGAAATAGCAAAAGAAATAACCGATAAGAAAACTAACACGAAATATTTAGGCGAGATTAAACTACCTTCTAATCTACAAGCTACTATTAATCTAAATAAAATTAAAGATTTTGAGCTAATTATTATTGCAGTTCCGTCTTACGCTTTTGATGATACAATAAAGTTATTAAAAATACATATATCAAACGATAATATTCTTCTAATTGCTACAAAAGGTTTTGCATGTAATCCTACTGAATTATTTTCTGATAGGTTTAAAACTTTATTACCAAATAATCCTATAGCATTTTTATCTGGTCCGAATTTAGCAAAAGAGCTAGCAAAGGGCTTATTCACTTCTGCAACTATTGCAAGCTTAGATATAGATTTAGCAAAAAAAATATCTTCTGATCTATCTTCAGAAGCTTTTATTACTAGTACTAGTGATGATATTATAACATTACAAGTAGCAAGTGCTTTAAAAAATATTTTTGCTATTAAAAGCGGCATTTATATGGCAAAAGAGCAGGGTGAGAATGCAAGAGCAACCCTAATCGTATCTGCTTTAAAAGAAATAGCGATATTATCCAAAGCCTTAGGTGGCATGAAAAATGATATGAATATTTTGCTAGAAGCCGGCATAGTTGGTGATTTAGTACTTACTTGCTACTCGATGGGCGCACGTAATACAAAATTTGGCTACAAGTTTGGCGTAAGTAAAGACAAACAAAAATTTTTACAAGAATATACAGAACTAGTAGAGGGAAGAGAGGCAATAAAGCTCGTTTTGGAGTTGATAGAGAAATATGGTTTGGTTATGCCGATTGTCTCTTCGCTTGCTGATGATATGTCGTCATTGCGAAGAAATGCGTAGAGCCTCTTCGGTGTCATCCCGTGGTCAAGCCATGGGATGACATCGAGGTTGTTTTTTGTTCTACGCAACAACACTATCTCGCAATGACCACCAATAAGTGGTATAATATATTTATTAATATGTTCAAAATAAAACAAGAAATATTAAATAACACTATACAAATAGTATTAAAACTGCTGTTTGCTTTATTATATTATTTTATAATATTATTTCCTGAATTTGCTTATAAAATTGGTATTAAAAGCAGAATTTTCCCTGCAATAGAAATAATATTGATTTATTATTTCATGACTTTATATTCCTTAAATATGCTTGGAATATTTTTGATAGGATTACTGCTTGATCAAATAAATTCCATGCCTATTGGGACAAATTCATTAGTTTTTTTAACATCCTACATAATTTTAAAATTATCTTCGAAATTTTTTGCAGTAAAAAATTATTTGATAAATTTTATCGTATTTTGTGTTTACTGTTTATTTATCTTGAACTTTAAATATTTCCTTGTAACACTGAAAAAGTTAGAAATAGATGGATATCTAACAATTTTCTTTCAATCTCTAACCACTATATTTTCTTATAATTTAATTCGTCTTATATTGGACTCTCCTCTAATTTTTTTTAAAAAGCATGCTAAACAAAAAAATATTACATAATGCATTAATCTCGCGTCGTGCTCTTATAATTGGAGCAAGTAAACTCGGGCTTTTATCTTTACTTGGAATGCGGATGTTTTATCTACAACTTATTAAAAGTAAAGAATATAAGACATTATCAGATAAAAATCGTATTAATTTTGTTATCCTACCACCTAGCAGAGGAAGAATTTATGATTTGGAAAATAATATTCTAGCCACTAATAAGACATGTTATCAGCTATTAATAGATCGCAGTGTTAATAATAATTACAAGCATGAGCTAGAAATAGTTAGTAATGTTTTAACCCTATCTCCGGAAAAATATAATTATATCCAGCAAAAAATTAAGAAGTCTAATCGTCATGTGCCGTTATTAATACTTGATCAACTTGATTGGCAGCAAGTATCTTTAATTGAAGAGCAGAAACATAAATTAACTAATATATTTATCGATATAGGATATTTAAGATCCTACCCATTTTCAAATGTAACTTCTCACCTAATTGGTTATCTTGGGCAGATAAATGAGCAGGAACGACAAGGATTGAATGTATATAATTTAAGTGATTTTAATATAGGTAAATCTGGTATCGAAAAATATTACGATGATAAATTACGCGGGGAATTTGGTTATAAAAAAGTTGAGGTTAACGCGTATGGTAAACAAGTAAGAGAAATTTCAGGCGTTTCCAGTAAATCAGGCAATGATATTCATTTAAATATCGATGTAAACCTTCAACAAAAAATACAAAAATATCTCAAGCCTCAAGGTTCTTCCGCAATAGTTATGGATACTGAAAACGGCAATGTATTAATTTGTACTTCATTGCCTGCGTTTGAATCAAATAATTTTAGTAAATTATCCAAGAGTTATTGGCAAAGCCTAACGAACGATCCTTACAAACCTTTAATCAATAAAATAATACAAAATTCTTATCCGCCTGGCTCTGTTTTTAAAATAATTACCATACTTGCAGCTTTAGAATCAGGTATTAAACCAAGCAAGACCGTTTTTTGCAGTGGCACTTCTGCACTTGGTACTAATAGCTTTAGATGTTGGAAGAATACTGGTCATGGTACTCTTGATATGTCATCTGCTCTTAAACATTCTTGTAATACTTATATGTATGAGCTATCTAGGATAGTAGGACCTGATAAAATTCTTGAGGCTGCTAGCAAATTTGGACTGGGCTCAAAAACCGGTATTGATTTAGCTCCTGAAAATTCAGGATTCGTTCCATCAAAGGAATGGAAAAAGAAAAAACTAAAGCTTCCTTGGTCAATAGGGGATACTTTTAATTTAGCAATTGGGCAAGGTTATTTAGGTGTTACGCCCATACAACTTGCAAGGTTCATTACAGCAATTGCAAGCACAGGTAAATTATATACACCAAGAATAGTGAAAAACGATCTGGAATTCCATAATATGGATATTAACCCTAAAAATATTAAAATAGTGCAGGAAAGCTTATATAATACAGTTAATGTTGCGGGAGGCACTGCTTATTATAATAGGATACTTGGGGAAGATAGACAGCTTGCTGGTAAAACAGGTACTTCACAAGTGCACGGCAAAGCAAATGTTCATGATGATTTGAGCCGTGATTCGATTGTTTGGGAGCGACGTAATCATGCTTTATTTGTAGGTTTTGCCCCTTATCATAATCCTAAATATTCCATTACTGTCTTTGTTGATCATGGAGGTGGTGGGAGTAAAGCTGCTGCGCCAATCGCCCGCAAAATCATGTCTGACGTGCTTGATAAGTATTTATAATTTATCAAAAATTTACATTAATTTCTACTAATAATTTTATATGTATAGGAATTGACTATAGCATATATAATATGCTATTCTGTTAGAGACATTAATATTTTTTAGGTGATGTATGGCTTCATTTGATATATCAGATCTAGACTCAAGATTAAGAAAATTACAAGATAGAGATAATATTTCCTCATTGGAAGAATTAGAAACAAGACTTGCTAGGTTACAAGATAAGCCTTATGTGCCCTCCAAAAAGCCTAGTAGTGAAGCAGATAAGTTAATAGAGCAAATAGAATCTGAAATTAAATTAGAGAATAAAAGTAAAGAGCTTAATGATAGACCTAACCAAGAATTACGTGATAGGCTGAAAAAATTAAAAGAAGAGAGACCTAAGAAGAAGCCTGCAATAAATAAACCAAAAAATTTAACTTTGCGTCATACTAAGTCAATTATTACTGATAGTTTAGATATGCAAGCTAAGATAGCTAGTAAAGCACTTAAACAAGTAAATGAAAAGGAAGCAAAGATACCTTTAATGGATTTTACTACTAAACTATATGATATGAGAGATATAATAGCAAATACATCTGGCATATCTAAAGAACAAGAACCGAAATTATTAGACATGATTGCTAATACTTTAAGTAAAATTTATGATGAAATAAAGAAAATCACAACACCTGCTATTAATACTCTTAAAAAGATAGGTAGTATTTTTACCGATTCTATCAAATCGCTTTCTACCAAATCTTCCGATAAGCGAAGGGAAGAATCTAAAGCAGCCTTGAAAGAACTATATAAATCATATGTTGATTTAAAGGGAATTGATGAAATGGTGAAAAAAGAATTCCTTAAAAATCATTATAACCATATTGATCAACTACAAACACCACAACAAATATTCTTAGAAACTGTTAAAGTTACTAAATCAATAGCGGCTGCTGGAACAACAAAAGTACAAAAGACGCAACAAGCTATTAATAGAATTGGTAATTTACGTCCATCTAATACCCCTAATAATAAATCAAAAGATAGACAAAAATTTAATCACCTCTAACAACATACTTAATAAATACTTTTAATATCAAAATTCAAGTTGAGAGTCTCTTTGGAGGTACCAAACCTTCCATCTTTCAGATGGAGAAGCTTTAGTTTGCCATGTGTCTCATGATGCGTTAGCCATCATAAGCACTATGACACATTACAGCAGGAAATCCCATACAGTTTTACTATCATCACTATCACATAGTGTAGAATTACAAACTCACCTTACGCAAACGAGTTATTTTGACGCAAGTTTGCCAATTCATTCATAG
>CAZJDC010000041.1:0-8207 GCA_964544715.1 uncultured Rickettsia sp.
GGCATTTTTATGGTAACTCGAGTAAAGAAAAATATGAAAAATAAACTTATGTCTAAGTTGGATAAAATATTACTGCTTAAAGAGCATTGATAGAATCGGTGTTTGCCAAAATTAACCTATTGGGTAAAAGTTTGAGCATTCAAGACATAGGTCAGTTACAAATGACTTTGTGCATATGCTGTCTGCTCTGATAAATTATCACATATCTGACAATAAACCTTATATCAAATATCTTTTGATATACTGAACTCTATGCTCAGTTAATACGAAACTCGCGTGAACTAGAAAGTAACGCAGAAAAATAAAATAGACTTCTTACATAACTTATTTTATAAAGAAAAACTAGGTGTTGCACGAGAGGTTTAATGAAGATTGCTACTTGGAATATTAATTCCATAAAAATGCGAATCAATATATTACGTGATTTGTTAGCAAACGAAAATCCAGATATTTTATTGTTGCAAGAATTAAAATGTGAGAGTGATAAATTTCCTTTTGAGGAGTTATCTGATCTACCTTACAATTTTTATGTTCATGGGCAGAAATCATACAATGGAGTTGCTATTCTTTCAAAATTTCCTGCTGATGAAATAGTTAAAGATTTTCCAAATAATCATTGTTCTGATCAAGCAAGATTTATAGAAGCAAGAATATCATTACCTATCGGATTTTGTAATATAATTTCTTTATATGCTCCTAATGGCTCAATGGTGGGTAGCGATAAATTTATGGCAAAACTAGCATTCTATGATAGTTTTTTTAATTATTTATCAAGCAAAAAATATTTTGATGAAAACACCATTATAGGCGGTGATTTTAATATTGCACCTTTTGATATTGATGTGTATTCACCTACAGCACTTGCAAATACTACCTGCTTTACGGAAATTGAACACAAGAAAATGCGAGCTATTTTAAATTCTGGTTTTGAGGATTGTTATAGATTCCTGCACCCAAAGAAACAAGAATTCTCATGGTGGGATTATAGAGCCGGATGTTTTGAACAAAACAAAGGTATGAGAATAGATATAATCCTTGGTAATAATAATAGCATTGACTATCTGGAAAATTGCTATATGGATTATAATTTGAGGACCAAGGAAAAGCCCTCAGATCACATACCGGTAATTGCTAATTTTAAAATTTAACAAATGCTTCAATCAATTGCTAAACATGCAGCAAGCCATCAAATACATCCTCTCAAAAAGCATGGTCAGAATTTCATTTTTGATAATAGCTTATGCGATAAGATCGTACGAGCTAGTGGACTTGAAGAAAATAGTAACGTTCTAGAAATAGGACCAGGTACAGGCGGGCTTACTAGATCGATATTACACAAAAATCCAAAACTTTTAACAGTTATTGAAACAGATGAAAGATGTATCCCATTACTCAATGAAATTAAGGAACATTACCCTAATCTAAATATCATTAAACAAGACGCTCTTAGACTTAATTTAAATGATTTAAAACTTGGTAAATTAACTATCATTTCTAACTTACCCTATCATATAGGAACTGAACTAGTAATCAGATGGCTAAAAGACGCAAGCCTAGTTACTAGCATGACATTAATGCTACAAAAAGAGGTAGTAGAGCGGATTTGTGCTAAACCCTCAACCAAAGCATATGGCAGGTTATCGGTAATATGCAACTTAATTACAACAGTAGAAAAATGCTTTGATGTAGCACCTACAGCTTTCTATCCACCTCCTAAAGTATATTCAGCAATAGTTAAACTGACTCCTTTAGAAAAAATACCTTCTAGTGATTTAATCAGTAAAGTTGAATTAATAACTAGCATGGCTTTTGCAGGACGACGAAAAATGATTAAATCATCATTAAAAAACCTTGTCCCTAACATATCTGAGATTTTAGCTAAATTAGATATAAGTGATAATTTCCGAGCAGAAAACCTTACCCCTAACAACTATTTATCCTTAGCTAGTTTAATATAATTAAGACTTTATTGCATAGGGCGAAAAACACCTCGGTACTATGTCGTGGCTTGTTAACTAGATGACAGGATGATATAATTGTAACAATCTAAATGTTCTTAATATAAAAAATTCAAAGGTTTAGTGTAATTTAGCTTGAAAGCTGTTATAGCTTTGTTATAATTAACTTTACACAACAAAAAAGGTTTAAAAAATGAAAAATTTATTAAAAATTCTATTAATGCTAGCTTTTTCAGCACCGGTATTTGCTTCTTCAACAACACAATGGCCTGCTTCTGTAACTAAAGATTCTATCATGAAAATGGATTCTACTTCTTTAAATAGTTGGTTAGGAAGCTTAACAGTGAATCAATATGATAAATTACCATCAGATGTACAAAACTGGATGAATACTGGTTTAACAATGGATCAATATAATATGCTAAAACCTGAAGTTCAAGCATTAGTAACAAAACCTGCTTCTAACTAATTAATAGTATTTTTAGAATTATTAAAATTGTTAGTATTAATCATTTGTTTTCTAAATCTCGCTCACAAGTCGCGGGAACGGGATGATAAAAGAAACAATGATTCACGCGGAGACACAGCTATGGGATAACAATCATACAAAACAATTTTAACGATCAACTAACTTTATAAGGCTATTTATTACCGTAATAATCATGGAAATTTTAGCCAGAGCAAAAGTAGGTTTTTTATTTTTTCCAAGTTTTTCGGATATCAAGATACGTTTAACCTCTCACCCTTTATGATAGAGTTACTAATTGGTGTAAATATAACTGCTTATTGTATCATTTCGCTTATAGTAGGTAATTTATGAGACAGATCCGGATGTAAACCAATAATTGTGCTTGGATTACTAATCTTTAATCTTGGTAGTTTATTTTGTGTATTTTCCAATAATTACGAAAGTATATATATTTGGCAGATTTTTGCAAGGTGCTGGAATATTAGCTGTTGAGGTTTTAGTGTATGTAGTACTTGCTGAGATTTATTCCTTACAAGAATAACAAAGATTAAATGGGAAGAGAGCTAAATGGTACTGTTTCACTTTCTATTGTCACTGCCACCCGTTATAGGAAGTTACGTTAATTTTTTTTTTTTTTTTTTTTTTTTTTTTTTTTTTTTTTTGGTGGCATGCTAATTTATTTTATTATTTATAATAGGACTTATTAGCTTAGTTCTTGGACTATTTTTTATTCCAAAAGGGCAAGCTAATAATAAAGTACAATTTTTCTTAAGAGAATATTATGCTTTTTTTAAATCGCCAAAAGCTATATATTATATATACTTACCATGATCTTCTTGCACAAGGATATTGGATATTTGTCGGGATTGTTACATATTTTATATATGCAAGATTTTAGGAGTAAGTTTAGAATATTTTGAGTTATATCAAAGATCGATTGCAGCTTTATTTTCAATAATGAGCTTTACTAGTGGTAATTTCTTTAAAAAATTTAGCGTTAAAAATTGCTTTTACTTTGGTATTATATGCGTAGTATTATTTTTACTTGGAAGTATTATATTAGATATATTTATCATAAATGATTCATAACAGCTGTAACACTTTTATTATCGCTTGGTTTAATAGATAATATTAATCTATTATGGCCACTAATGCTAGAAGCAATCCCAGATAGCAAATCCCGTATGACTGCTGGGTAATTTTGTCGTCTGTCATACCGCGACTCGGTCACGATATCTCAGGACACAGCTTGTGGCACAAGACCCCGAGTTCCACAAGTCACGGGGTGACACTATGCTCTAAAATGACAAAAATGATCAATTATAACTTTATCTTTACAGTATCTTTCAGATATTTCAAAGCCAAAAAAAATGAAAAATTTATCTCTATTATTTCAGGATTTTCTTTGCTTGGAGTAATGATCGGCGTTGCGGCATTAATAGTCGTTATGTCGGTTATGAACGGCTTTCATACAGAATTAACTAAAAATATTATCGGTTTAAACGGCGATATAATAATAAGTCCACAAACTAATAGTATTGATAATTACAAAGAAATTAAAGCTAAATTATTGCAACAAGATTACGTAAAACACGTGCATATTATTGCTAATGGTCAAGCTTTGGCAGTAGGAAAGAATAATAATAGTGGGGCTATTATTAAAGGTATTGATTTAAACGATTTAAAATTAAAAAATGAAATTTTTAAAAATGTCAATTTTGGTAGTCTTGATAATTTTCACGGTAAGAATGTAATAGTACTTGGTCAAGGTTTAGCTGCTAATTTGGGCATAGCGGTTAATGATAAAGTTAAACTAATCTCACCAAATTCTATTTCTACTGCTTTTGGCAGCGTACCAAGATCAAAAGAATTTAAGGTCATAGCTATTTTTAATAGCGGCATGTATGATTATGATTCCGCAACCATATTAATGCCACTTGAAGCAGCACAAAATTTTCTATCTCTTGGAAATGATATAAACTTAATTGAAGTTAACACTCTACACCCTGATAAGTCTCTTGCATATTCGTATAAAGTTCAGCTGTTACTAGGAGAAAATTTACAAGTGTTTAGCTGGCAAACTTTAAATTCACAATTTTTAAGTGCTCTAGCTGTTGAGCGTACAGCTATGTTTACTATCCTTTCGTTAATCATTACAGTTGCTGCCTTTAATATTATCGCAAGCTTATTTATGCTAGTAAAAGATAAAACATCTGATATAGCAATTTTAAGAACAATGGGAGCAAGCACAAATCAAATAATGTTAATTTTTATATATAATGGCATGTTTATTGGGTTACTTGGTACTATACTTGGCTTAATCCTTGGCATTACTTTTTCCTATAATATCGGAACTATCAAAAACTTTTTAGAAAATATAACCGGTACTAAGATTTTTGAAGCAGCAGTTTATTTTCTTTATAGTCTACCATCAGAAGTAAGAAGTCAGGATATTATCTTAATTGCTTCTTTATCTGTAATATTATGCTTCTTAGCAACAATCTATCCCTCTTACAAAGCTTCAAAATTAAATCCTGTGGATGCCTTAAGATATGAGTAATAAAATCCTAACATTAAAAAACGTCTCTAAACATTATAGACAAGGCAACGCTATTATCAGAGTATTAGATGACCTTAATTTAAATATTAACGCGGGCGAGTTAATTGCCATAATTGGCTCTTCTGGTAGTGGTAAATCGACTTTATTGCATATTGCAGGCTTGCTTGATAAGCCAACTAACGGTGAAGTTATTATTGCAAATAGTGAGTATAAAACAACTCATCTAATTCGTCTTAATTATTTAGGTTTTATTTATCAACAACATCATTTACTAAAAGATTTTACTGCACTTGAAAACGTTATTATGCCTCGTCTTATTAATGGTTCTAACCAAAAAGAAGCAATAGAGGCAGCAAAAAGCATATTGGATGGTTTTGGTCTTGGCAAAAAATTATATAATATGCCAGGTGAGTTATCAGGTGGAGAGCAACAACGTGTTGCAATAGCACGCAGCTTAATTAATAAACCAAAAATTATCTTAGCAGACGAACCTACAGGTAATTTAGACCTGAAAACTACCAATGAAGTATTTAACTTATTTTTGACAGTAGCCAAGGAACAAAATACAGCTGTTGTTATGGTAACACATAATCATGAATTAGCACATAAAATGGATAAATTATACACACTCAAACACGGAGCATTAAATATGTCTTGATTTAACTTCTTAAAATAAGGATAATAATAGTTAACTCTTTTATTAACAAAGGTTAATGATGGCTGAACCTATCATATTTACTCTTGTGTTTGGTAGTAATGATTCAATATTAGAAAAAATACGTAAAGAAACAGTTTTAGAATTGCCGACAATTGTCTCACTTCAGATTAGTAAAGAATCACACATATCAGACAAAGAGCGTATTTTTGCAGAAATACTGAAAGAATCCAGGGAACAAAATAAAAACCCTATTTTTAATATCCAGCTTAATAACAATAACGTAAAACCCATTTTCAAATCACAAGATTTAATTAATCTACATAATTTAAATATTAAAAGTACTATTACTTTTGAACATTATAGTTCATTAGCAGGAAACCCTGAGCTAGCTGCTTATTGGAAAAAGATTTTTGCAAAAACTAATCATGTATTTTTTGCAAATGAACAAGATAGGGAACTTGCTATAAATGAAAATATAATAAATAGAGATAAAGCTACTACTATTACAGATATAGACTCAGTGTTATCGGTTTTTAACAACCTTGTTGATGATAAAAAAGTTAATAAACTACTTTCTAGTGATATACCTGAAAAAGCAGATTTAGATACACTAATAAAAACAACTAACAATCAAGGAGGAAGAGTAATTGTAAAAACTTGGCCTATATCCTTAGAACAGGCAACAAATCTTATAATGGCTAAATTTGGTATTACTTCTGAAGATCAAATTTATGGTCTTAAACTTGAAATTACTGAAATTTTAAAAGATCCCAATAATGCTGCTGAAAATTTAAAAAAATACGTATCTCAAATATCCCAGCAATTTCAAAAAGATTTAGGAAAATCCGAAGTAAATCCTATAGATGTTAAGTTCGATAAAGCGCAAATTATGAAAAATATGCCTGATGGTACACAAAAAGAACCAATTATATCATATGAGCCTAAAGAACCAGAACAACAAGGATTTTTTAGAAAAGTCTTGAACTATTTTAAAAGTGTAATAACTAGTTTTTTGGGTAAAAAAGAAGAATCTCAAGCTTTTCAACCGCAACCTATGGCAAAAACAGAATCTCAGTTAACTGAATTACCAAAAGAGCAAAAACAACAACCGACTTTAGCAACAACAAAGCAGCAAACTACACAACAAATTAATACTAATTATTCACAAAAAGATTGGGAAAAAATGGGCATGACGGAGCAAGCTTATAAAGCCATGATGGCAGATAATAATCCTGTCAGGCAGCAACCTGCTTCCACATACCAGACTCAACCTACACAATATAATACTGCTAAAAATATAACACAGCCCAATTATTTATATAATGAAGATGATATAAAAAAAATATTAGAGGCAAGTATAGATAAGAATAAGTTTTCAATATTTAATCATGCTTCTTTAGCAGAGCCAGAATTATTAAAAGCTACTCTAAGTGTTGCAATAGAAAATTTAATTGTAGAAAACAAACCGGCAATTATACCTCTGAATACAGGACACGAACATTGGTTAATTTTAGTTGCTAAACAAGATGAAAAAGGTAATATAAAATTTATTTATAATGACCCTAAAGGTAATCCGATAGGAGATCGTCCAAAAGTAACGCAATACATTAATGCAGCTTATCCTGGTACAACAATAGAGGATCTCAAAACTCGCCAACAGCAAAATAAATATGACTGCGGAGTGTTCATATGTGACAGTGCTATTAAAATAGCTAATAATAAGCCAATTCTTACAACTAAGGAAGCTGAGAATAAAGGACAAGAGCTTCGAAACCAGCATGCAGAGATGTTAATGAATAAACAACCTAATAAATTCCAAGATCTTGTTACTAATCAAAGAACAAGTAATATCCGTACATTTGGATGTTAATTAAAAATTGTTGCATAGCTTGTTTTGAAACTCTTAACTAGAGCAGTGAACTCTAATAAATGAATAGTTGGTAGACGAAGGTCAATTTCAAAAAGAGCCAGGAGGACTGTAAGCCGAGGAGTGGAGCGTACAAAAGTACGAGCATCTGAAGGGGGAGCACCGTTAAGTTAACCATAAAACACAGGATTTGTATAAAATTTATGATCTACAAGTCACATAGCTTCGTTCACAAAATACTTATTTTTTGCTAAATCTTAGTTAACTTGACGGTATCTTCTCTCTATATGGTGCTCAGCAACTTATTTCTAATTTCTTTGTCCATGGTAATGCAATATTCATTGCAAACCATGGGAAGAACAGAAGCCAGCGTTATGTATTCGATAATAACGGAAATAGCAGTACCCAAATTGCTTCTGCTAATTATAACAATATGACATTTGGTGGTAATTTTATGGTGGGTTATGATGCGAGTTTAATGGATGGTTTATTAGTCACTCCAATGGTAAGATAGGTCTTAGTGAGTCCGTCCCCCAAAACTCTACGAGCCTTATAGGCAATAGGTTTTTATATCAAAAATAATACAATAATCCATAAGAAAATGGTAAGATATGGTCATAAACCTTATGGATTTCAGTCAATATACCAATAGAGAATATTATCAAATCACAAAAACAAGGAAAACTTTTTGGTTA
>CAZJDC010000042.1:0-8180 GCA_964544715.1 uncultured Rickettsia sp.
TCCTTGGTACACCCATATCAATTACTGCTTTTTCTATCAGAGGATCTACCCTATTGGCCATTATTGGTTTTTTGCAACTTATTTCGTATAGAGCTTCTTCTCCTCCTGTTCCATATAATTCTTGAAATCTATAGTAACTATCTCTACTATATCCCATTGCCTTACATGCTGATGATACACTCCCTAAACTTTTTGCTAGTTCCAATAATCCTAATTTTGGCTTTATTATTTTTTGATTTAAGTCATTATGACCTGTCATTTTTTTTTATCTGTATTTTTTAATATTTAATTTTTATTAAATGTCAGATCAAATAGATTTCAAGAATTATATGGAACAGGAGGAGAAGAAGCTCTATACGAAATAAGTCGCAAGAAACCAATGTCAATTTTGACACTTTTTTTATATCGTAAGTTAATACCACTTAATCCACACTATGTGATAGTGATGATAGTAACACTGTATGGGATTTCCTGCTGTAATGTATCATAGTGCTTATGAGATGCTAACGCATCATGACACACATGGCAAGCTAAAGAGCTTCTCCATCTGAAAGAGATGGAGAGTGTTTGTACCCTCCAAAGATAATATCAAAACCTATAGATATATCATATTCATAAGTTATAAGATCATAATTTTTATGATCTATAATAATTTTTCTTCCACTTTCTTCGATTATTTCTTTTAACATTGGCAGTTCATCTATTGAAAATCCTGACCATATTTTAATAAAACTCACCCTTAAAATATTTTCATTTTTTTAGAGTTAAAATTTTCTATGTGAGATATGCAGACAAATATTAGTAAAATTGATATACAAATTATAAAAATTTATCTCAACATTTGAATTATCGGTTTACTTCTCTATTTGTTGTGGTTGAGTATTTTCTGCTTCTACTTCAATAATTTCGGATTTGGAAGAAACAATTTGGTAGCGTTCAAGGCTTGCAGGTAGCGTTTTATTTCCCGAATCAATGCCAAGTTTCTGAATATTCTTAACTCGTGACATAAAATTACGATTAAAAGAAGCCGCGAACTTATCATAATTAGTAACCATACTATGCAGATTATTGCCAATTTTTTGATAATAATCTGCTATAGTACCAATAGAACTTAATAATTTTCTTACTTCATCAATGATGATTTGATAGTTTTCTGAGCGACGATGATCGGTAATTTGAAATTTTGCAAATGATAGCATATTCATAAGACCACTAGGTCCTACAGGAAAAATACTACAACCCCAAGCTTTTTGTAGAAAATTAGGATCGGCTAAAATAACTTTTTCGATAGCTTGTTCAGTGGGTAGAAACATCAAAGTAATGACGTTGTTATAATTCTGTTCCTTTTTATTTAAGTCAGCTAAAATATTTTCGGCATAGTCCTTATTTGCAAGCGATTTCAAATGATAATTCATGGTTTTGCTAAGGTTTCCGCTATTATCCTGCTCATCAACTAAAAACTTTGAGGCTTTTGAATCAATTACCATCAAATTACCAGAAGGCAGAAAAATAAGTGCATCAGGTCTTAATTTGGTACTATCTGAAGTAGTCAAGCCATATTGCATAATGAAATCTAAATTAGGACGTAAGCCTGAAGATTTTAAAATATTTTCGAGAGTAATCTCAGCAAGTAGCCCTGCCCCAATAGGCGAAAGTAGAGACTGTTTGATTAAATTGACTGTACTTTTAGACTGTTCAATATCTTTATTAAGTGCTCCTACCATAGTAATTAAACGCTCAAACTCGCTATTAAATTTTCCTGAAGCAGTAGCAATATTTTTCTCAGCTAGCTCTCTTGCTGCTGTATTTTCCATTTTATGTATTGCAATTAGCTGCTTAGACAAATCTTTACCCAAATCAAATAAAGCAGCTTTAGCCGAAGAAAAGGACTCGATACGTATTTTTTCGGAATCTTTAATAGACTGATCTTGATATTCTACCTTACATTTTAGTTGCTCGATTTTTTGTAAGTAAGATATTTTTTCTTGATTAAGTAGCTGATTATTATTAGAGAATTCTAAATTCTGATCTGTTAAGAATTGTAGCTGAGTTTTTAAAGTTTTGATCCTTATGTAAAACCATATAACAATACTGATTAAAACTAATATAGTTACTGCAGTGGTTGATAATAAATAAGGCATATGAAAAATATTGTTTTTGTGTAGATGTCATCCCATGGCTTGTCCACGGGATAACAATTAAGCCGGTATGTCTTCAACAGCTGCTGGCTTTTTACTTGATTTTGATGCCGGAGTAATAATAGAAGTAATTACTGGCTCTATTAGCCCCTTCACTACATCTTCCGTAATAGTAACACGTTGTTTCTTTAACTCAGCGACTTTATACATACTATCAAGTAAAAGATGCTCAATTATCGAACGAAGTCCTCTTGCTCCAGTTTTTTTAGCTAAAGCTTTTTCAGCAATAGCTTCTAACGCAGAATCCTCAAATATTAACTCAGCTTCATCAAGCTCAAATTGTTTTCTAAACTGTTTTATTATAGCATTTTTTGGCTTAGTTAAAATTGTAATTAAATCTTCTTTATCTAAATCATCTAAGGTCGTAACGATTGGTAATCTTCCAATAAATTCAGGAATTAATCCAAATTTTGTTAGATCCTCAATCTCTAAAGATTTAAGAATCTCTCTGTTAATTTTTTCTTTGTCAATATTTACATTTGCTGCAAAACCTATAGAACTATTATTTGTTCTAGAAGTTATGATGCTATCAATGCCCATAAAAGCACCACCACAAATAAACAAAATATTTGAAGTATCGAGCTGCACGAAATCTTGCTGCGGATGCTTTCTACCACCTTGTGGAGGAACGGAAGCCACTGTTCTTTCCATAATTTTAAGTAATGCCTGTTGTACGCCCTCCCCCGATACATCTCTAGTAATTGAAGGATTTTCGGACTTTCTAGCAATCTTGTCGACTTCATCAATATATATTATACCTTTTTGTGCTTTAGCCACATTAAAATCAGCAGCTTGAAGTAATCTAAGCAGAATATTTTCAACATCTTCCCCAACATAACCCGCTTCCGTTAAAGAGGTAGCATCAGCCATAGTAAAAGGTACATCTAAAATTTTAGCCAGTGTTTGAGCAAGCAAAGTTTTGCCTGAACCGGTAGGACCAATCAACAAAATATTAGATTTATTAAGTTCAACATCATTATTGCCTGATTGGACATATTCAAGCCTTTTATAATGATTGTATACCGCTACTGCTAAAACTTTTTTAGCTTGATTTTGACCAACTACATAATCATTTAAAACTGAACATATTTTTTGCGGAGTTGGAATAGTAGAAGTAATATGCTTTAATGCAATTTTACTTTCTTCTGCCATTATATCCATGCATAAATTTATACATTCATCACAAATAAATACTGCAGGACCAGCTATTAATTTTTTTACTTCATGCTTCTTTTTACTGCAAAATGAACAAATTAATTCTTTTTTATTAGCTTCTACTACCATTAATTTTCTTCTTGTTATAAGTTTATATACTTTATTGTCTACTGTGGTAACGTACTCTCGCATGGCTTGGCCCTATCATCCCGTTGCTGTATTGTTTCGTGGATCACAGAACACCCTAAGGTAGTCAATTCCGTGGCTTGTCCACGGAATTCAGAAAAACAACTAAAAATATCAATGTTATTGATATTTTTAACTAGATCTAGTTCATAAATCATGGGATGACAGAGGAAAACGATCTACGCAATAATTTATAAAACCCTACCATACATATAGTAATCTTTATGCTCATTTGCAACTATTTCGTACTTTTTAAGTATTCCCTCACGTGCAAACCCGCATCTTTCAAGTAAATTCATTGAGCGTAAATTATCTATAATTACTGTTGCTTGCACTCTAATAATTCCCATATGATTGGCAATCTTTAAAATATTTTTTATAGATTTTAACATTATACCCTGCCCCCAAAAGCTATGATCCAAATCATAACTAATTTCTGCCTTGTGATGCTCTAGATTTATTATATTAAAACCGGCAGTGCCAATAAGTTTATTATCACTTTTAAGTGCAATGCCCCAGTAAAAACTGCTATGGTTTTTATATAAACTAGACCAGTAACGAATTTCCTCTCTAGCCTCTTCTAAATTTTTTGGTCTATTACTATCTGTTATATAAATAGCCATTGCAGGATTACTCATATAATGAAAATAGTCTTCCGCATCTGCGTCCGTTAACTCTCTTAATATTATATCATCTAAATCGAGCGTAGGAAAGGGTGAGTATAAATATTCTCTTTTAATCATACATGTATACCTTTGATACCTTAAGATTCGGTAAGCCAAATTTCAGGATTCGTCTTTGCTCACGTAGCTTATCAACTCTCCACAGACTCGCCGCTTATTTGACTTCCAACGTTTAAAGTATCTGCGGTATGCTTCAAGCTGCATGTGAAATTCCTTAAATACAATTATATATATTTAACTGGATCTTGTATACCGTTCTTTTTAAAAGCATCAAGCCTTATCATGCATGCAAGGCAAGTACCACAAGATAAATCATCTTCGCTAGGGTCATAACATGATATTGTATTTTTATAATTTACTCCAAGTTCAAGACCGGTTCTAATTATCTGATCTTTGATCATATCAATCAAAGGAGTATGAATAGTAATACCTCCTATATTGGTTGCTAGATTTGCCATTGCTCCGAAAGATTTTATATATTCAGGGCGACAATCAGGATAATTTGCCGAATCACTAGTATGTACACCTATGAAAATATCCTGAGCACCTATTACTTCAGCAAACCCTAATGCATAACTTAAAAAGATTGTATTACGAGCAGGTACATAGGTAACAGGTATATCTTCAGGTAATTCTTTTGTATCATGATAATGAGGAACGTTTATATTGTCATCGGTAAGAGCAGAACCACCAAAAGCTCGTAGGTCTATATTAATAATTTTATGCTGCTTGACGTTATATTCTTTTACTAGCTCTTTAACTTTCCGTAGTTCAGCATTGTTACGCTGCCCATAATTAAAGCTTATAGCATGAATCTTATAACCTTGCTTTTGCATTATTGCAAGAACCGTAGCAGAGTCCGCCCCACCACTAATTAAAATAACTGCTTTTTTCATTTTTTATATTCATTTCTTTATAAGAACAATTATAATATATATATAATACACAGAAATTTTTATGACTGCAAAAATTATTTATTAAAGAAAAAACTGTTATATAGTAAAGATTTCAGTGCTTTAAACAAAAATATGGATAACACACAAAAATGTACAAAATTAATACAACAATTATCAGGTAAAAGTACTTCAAATATGTCTACCGATGAAATAATGAAATTAACAAAAGATAAGGTATAAATATTCTTGACTAAATAATTGTAATAATTTACAGTCACGCTGTTACTTTGATAACTCATGGCGGGTGTAGCTCAGTTGGTTAGAGCATCAGGTTGTGGTTCTGAGGGTCGCGGGTTCGATTCCCGTCGCTCGCCCCATATATTTAAAAATATCATGACAAATTCAGAGCTTGAGGTTGTCTTGATTTTGCCTTTACTGCAGTTCTTAATATTATCAGAAAAAAAATAAAGGATTACCTTTAACTAAAGAAGAAGTTTTAAATATTTGCGATAATGCAATGGGTATATTGGTAAGTCAAGACAGAGCTAAAAAGCTTCAAATATCCAGAGGATATAAAGATATTACTCCTAAAAATTGTTGAGACGAATGGCAAGCCTATAAAAATAAATATTAAATTACCTTTTCTTCTTGTAATATAAAATAATCCATGAATATAAAACTTTTATATAGACTAGCTAAATATTTAAGATTCTATAAAAAAGATTTGATCATCGTGATACTTTCTCTTCTTAGCGTATCACTGTCATTATTACTCATCGGTAACGTTTTCAGAAATTTAGTTGATCAGGGTTTGGTTTTGGATCATGCCGTGGCAGTTAATAAATCCATATTATATATCTGCCTACTTGTTATTATCTTAAGTATTGCTAGTTTTTTCCGTTCATATTTTATCAATAATGTTGCTGAGAAAGTCTCAAGTCAAATAAGAAAGGAATCCTATAGCAATCTAATTAATTACGAAATTACTGAATTTGAAGAGCTAAAAATCGGTGATATAATCTCTCGTCTCACGAGTGATATAGATCAAATATCCAAGCTCATTGTTAATTTCTTATCTTTCTTTATTCGTAATTCAGTAATGCTAGTCAGCAGTATTATTCTGATGTTTTGTGAAAGTTTTAAGCTGGCATCGATAGTAATTATTACCATTCCTTTATTGCTGATTCCTATAATTAAATTCGGTAAGCATGTTAAAGCTTTATCTAAAAAAACTTTGGAGTCTCAATCACTTTTAGCATCTGATATTAACGAAAGCTTTAGTAACATTAAAACCATTCATGCTTTTGGCGGTCAAACCGCTAAAATTACCGAGTTTAATAATTTACTACAAAATTATCTAAACTATTCCGCAGCACGTTTAAAAATTCGTGCTGTATTCTTTGCGTTCTCAATGGCTTTTATATTTCTTGGGGTTACACTGGTTATTTGGATTGGGGCTTTGGATATAGTAAAAGGTAATTTATCCTCCGGTCAAATCATATCATTTATTTATTACGCAATTATTGCCGGTTTTAGTAGTGGAGGTATTTTTGAGCTATTAGGCGAAATGCACTTACCGCTTGCAGCATTGGAGCGAATAATTACTATTATTGATAAATCACCTATAGTGCATCATAATTATTCAGATTTAAAACCAGATGATTCTTTATCACTAGAATGCAAAAGCATCAATTTTTCTTATTCATCAAGACCTAATTTAAAAATTATCAATAACATATCTTTTAAAATAGACAACGGTAAGTTTGTTGGACTTGTCGGCAGATCAGGCTCAGGAAAAAGTACTTTGATGCAGCTATTATTACGCTTTTATATCCAAGAAAGCGGTGCAATCTTGATCAACAACCAAGATATATCTCTTTTAAATCCTAACGGGATCCGTAAGATAATCGCTTATGTTCCGCAAGAGGTTTGTATTTTTTCCGGTACTATCAAGTCAAATATTATGTTTGGTAATAACAACGCTAGTGAAGCGGAAATAGCAGAGATAATAGAAATTACCGGTATAGCTGATTTTGCCGATAAAATTCCTGATGGGATTAATGCTAAAATAGGCGAAAAAGGTGTAAGGTTATCAGGCGGGCAGAAGCAAAGAATAGCCTTAGCTAGAGCCTTACTACGCAAACCGCAAATTCTACTGCTTGACGAAGCAATGAGTGCTTTAGACACCGAAAGCGAGAAGAAATTATTAAATTATATCAGGGATATAATGCAAGGGAAAATTATCATATCAATCGCCCACCGAATCAGCAGCACAGAATCAACCGACAATATTTTAATAATAGATAAAGGAATAGTAGAGGCCGAAGGAACGCACAGCCATCTACTAAAAACCTCTAAACTCTATCGCACTATTTATAAGGAAGTAAATTAAATTTTTATTCAAGGTGGGAACTGCTTTCCACCATTAAATATTCATTATATTTAAACTTCCTTGAAAAGGAGTATGTAAATATTGATTTATTGCCTTTATAAAGAATATATATTATATATTTTCAAGCATTAGTTAATAAGTAGAAAAGGAAATAATATGAGTTTTGAAAAAAAATTAGTAGTAATTGTAAATAAAGATATTGATATTGGAGTTGCTATGAATGCAGTAGCTCATGCATCACGTGCAGTTGGAGCTTTACTTGGTAAGCCTACTTGTTTCTTACAACCAAAGATTGATGCAAGCGGTAACAATTGACAAATTTCAGGAATGCCTTATATTATTTTTACGTGGTAAATCAATATTACGTTCTGTAACAAATAATTGAGGAGCCTGAGTTTTTAGGTAATCCTCCTCAAAAACAATCGACAAAAGGAGTAAAATTTTCTAATAATAAAAAAGGATAT
Organism: uncultured Rickettsia sp.; assembly: GCA_964544715.1. Classification (GTDB taxonomy): domain Bacteria; phylum Pseudomonadota; class Alphaproteobacteria; order Rickettsiales; family Rickettsiaceae; genus Rickettsia. Next base: position 7,975 of record CAZJDC010000042.1, read on the forward strand.
TCTAAAATATGACAATATCAAAACGTAGTGATAGCCAAATCATATCTATTTTAAATGTAAAAGTCAAGATTTGATGGCTCTGTCCAAATAAGTGTGGACATTTTTAAAATAGGTATTAAATGCGACCCTAAAATTTTATCAAAAAGTGAGCCATGGCCTCTCCCAAATTGCGGATAGACATAGTCCATTTTCGCGTAATATAGTCA
>CAZJDC010000043.1:0-8005 GCA_964544715.1 uncultured Rickettsia sp.
AGATTACTTCCAATAAACTATTATAATAGTTATTATCTCACTTCTATTAAGTCTACTTTTAGGACCAGATTTGTATTGTGAGTAATTGAGTTTGTTTGCTTATCTAATTCTTGAAAAAAAATCATCGACGTAGCAAAATATTTCTGTAAAATCTATGCTCATAGGTTATTGCTATCTATTAGCTATATTATTTTTTAATAACCTATCAACTCTTTGCTAATTCTGTAAAAATACTACCTTAGTTTCAAACCTTCATCTTTTAACTAATTTATAACAAAAGTACTATTATCAATATACCAACGTAACCCACTATTTATAAGCTATACAGAACCATGGTGAATACAAAACTAGCGTATTTAGAATTTTTCTACTTGGTTCGCAACCCACATATTCAGCAATAGCCATAAATATTTTATATGATAAATCATTATTTTTTTAAAGATCAATCATATTTTTATATTCATGCTTCAACAGAAGTTCATCTATTTTTTTTCTTTTTTTATTCTATAAACTTTTCTATATACAGAATAATTGTTTTTATAGTCTTGACTCCTGATTGAACAAAAGTATGGGTAGGAGGACTTACAATAGCTTTTATATCAGCGTTTTGCATAATATAATCTCTTATATAATTATAAGTAGGATTACTTATAATTCCTTCTGGAATTATAATAAACATTCTTCTTTGAGGTCTTAAAAGTTTTCTACCTTTTTCTCGATAAATAAAATTTTTGTTTTTTGACTATCTGTACCTTTGACTAATTCATATTGTAACAAAATATTCTTAATTTACTCTTTATCTTTTATTTCCGTGGATTCAACAGGAGTATTTGCGAATATAAAAGAACAACCATATTTTACTTTATTTTGGTTGTTATTCTCCTATTCTATAGGCTATATAAATTTCCCAATTTGTCTTTTATATCTAATCCATTACCTCTAACAACTCTTTGACCGTCCCCCCCCCCACCATACACACAACATCATATTCATTTTTGCTATTCTTACTGTTCTAGGTTCTGTATCTATACCATGTACATGGTAGGCTTTTACCTCTTCTAAAAAATCACCTTTTTTTTGTTTTCCCTAGTCTCTCCCATATACTATTTTGAAGCTTTGTAATATAATTTTAATATTCTTTCAAAAGATTTAATTAAAAATCCTCCAGAACCACCACTAAAATCAACAACAATATCATGTATTGAGAACCATTTAGCCAATCTTCACCATAAAATCAATAATAGAGGTCTTGGTGTACAGAATTGACCTAGCCCCTTTCCTATTAATTGAGAAGGTAAAAATTCTTCAAATGCTCTTTTATATATTGCTTACCATTCGTTAAAGTAAAGTCCTTAACCTTACTTAATAAAACTTTTACAGTTTGAGGTGAAATTTCTATTTTTTCATTAGATTCAAAAACATCAGGAAATACTTTTTTGACAGCATTTTGCAAAATACTGTGTATATATATTTCAGCTTGAAAAATATCTATTTTTTTAAATAAAAGTTTACTTAATTCATCAAAAGATTTGGCAAGATCTAACTTTTCTCTATCTTTAATAATATTATGCAAGATCTTAAAAAAGCTCCTAAAATTTGTAATTTTATTCGCACTTATTGGATTGGATTTTTGATGTATGTATAGAATTTTAATATTTTAAAAGGAAATAATTTTTTGATAATTTCCCAATGATATTTTTCTAACTTTTTAATATCTGACTCAACTATATTTATCCTTGAATTTCCTTCAAAATAACCTCTTAAAATTAAGCTTATTCCATTGGTAATGATACTGATATTTTGTTTTAAGTGCACAAGCATAAGAATCAGCCTGATTTACCCAATATTTTAGACTTTCTGTCGGATTTTTAGCTTCTACAACTATTAGAAGATTATATTTATAGATAAACAACCAAATTAGCTTTTTTAGTTACCTTCTCCCTTCCTTAATAAAAAGATATAGGTACATCTTAATTTAAGTGATTATTAGGATAGCCTAACTTATTACAAAATAAATTTATCCACAACCTTGCTTCTACATCTCTTTCGCTTTTTATAAACAAATAAAAATAACTTCTTATTACTTTCTATCTATTAAGGAAATACTCACAAATTAATTTATATTTTTTGTTCTATATAATGCACTTATTTACTATCTCTAATTTCTTTGACTATGCTCAATAATTGAGGCAAATCTACTGAGCCTGGTATTAATCTAGCATTAATTACGTATACCGGTACACCTTGGATTTTAAGGTTTTTAGCTATTTGCATATTTTGAGTGATTAAATCTTTAACCTCAGAACTATCAGCTATTTCTTCAACTTCTGTAATACTTAAATCATTTTTAGCTAACAATTTTTCGATAGTTTCTTTAGAAACATTGCTTATCTTCATTAATTCGCTATGCACAGCTTTAAATTTAGTAGGGTATATTTTATAAACTGCTAAAGCTATTTTTGCTAAATAATCAGAAACATCACCAAGGATAGGTAGTGGTCTTAATAAGATTTTTACTTTCGGATCATTTTGTAATAACTCATTTAAAGAAACATCACCTTTTTTACAGTAAGAACAAGCATAATCATAAAAAGCAACTATAGTTATATCGCCATCTTTATTACCTATAATAGGAAAATTATGGCTATTTTCGATATCTATTTTATTATCTTGAATATAGCTATTAACTTTGGTTACATTTTCTTGTACTTTACGCTTTTGCAGATTTTCTATTGATTGTATTATTATCTCAGGAGTGTTAAGCAAATATTCTTCAATAATTTTTTTAACTCTTTCTTCTGCACACTGTTTTAGCTCGTCATTTTGTTTAACTTCTATGGTCACAAGTTTTGTAGAAGAAGTTTTTATAGTCTTATAAATAAATAAAACTCCTATAATGACTACAAATATAACTAATATCTTGCCAATAATATGCTGCATAAATAACCTTTAAAATTAATTTTATTTCACCGTCCTTGCAAGAAAGAAACAGGTGTTGTTGCATAGATCAGTTTTATCTCTGTCATTCCGTGGCGTGGGAACTAGATCCAGCATAAAGCGAGCGAAAGCAAGCTTTTTGTATTTGTATTTTTTCTGGATCTAGTTCCCACACCACGGAATAACAAAGTAGGCTTTGCATCACCTCACAATTACACCCATACCCGTCACTTCTGTCTTACTAATCTACTCTGATCTCTCTTCCAATCTTTTTCTTTAATAGATTCTCTTTTATCGTATAATTTTTTACCTTTAGCAATGCCAAGTTCAATTTTTACTTTGTTTTTTTTATTAAAATACATAGATAAGGCAACTAGAGTGTAACCTTTTATTTTAATTTTACCGATAATTTTATTTATTTCATTCTTATGCAATAATAATTTACGTGGTCTTCTGGTAGAATGATTGAACCGATTTGCTTTTTCATATTCTGCAATATGACAATTATACAAAAATACCTCATTTCCCTTATCAGCTGCATGGCTCTCTTCTATAGACGCTTTACCTTGACGAAGCGATTGCACTTCACTACCTGTAAGCATAATACCAGCTTCTAATCTTTCCTCAATAAAATAATTATTGAAAGCTTTTTTATTTTGTGCAATAATTTTCTTATACTCTAGCATATTTTTATGGATAAGGATATTATAATTTCCTCAATTTGTTTTTTAGTGGTATCTACTGCTTCAGTTAAAGGCAAACGAATTTCATTCGTACAAAATCCTAAATAATGCATAGCATATTTAACTGGAATTGGGTTTGGTTCTACGAATAATACTTTATATAAAGGTAATAATTTCTGATGAATCTCTAAAGCTCCTTTCACATCGTTATTGTGCCATTTTTCTTGAAGCTCTTTACATAGTGTAGGGGTAATATTTGAAACTACCGATACGCATCCTAAGCCGCCTTGAGCATTAAAAGCAAGACTTAAGTCATCATTACCGCATAATAGATTAAATTCTTTATTAACTATAAATTTCATTCTAAGTGGTTTTTCTAAATCTATTCCCGCATCTTTTAAAGCTAAAATACGAGGTAACTTAACGAGCTTAAATATCGTTGCATCAGTAAAATCGACTCCGGTTCTACTCGGAACTGAATATAGCATAATCGGCACATTACTAGCTTCATGTATTGCTTCAAAGTGTTTATAGATTCCGTCTTGAGTAGGTTTTAAATATGACGGCGGACTAACCATAAAGCCGTCAACTCCGATTTTGGTAGATTCAGCCGCAAGCTCTATTGCATATGCAGTATTATTTGAAGAACACCCACTAATTACAGGAATACGCTTATTTATAATATCCTTACTAGTTTGCAGTAATAATTTATACTCTTCAAATCTGAGACTACTACCCTCACCTGTTGAACCTGCTATTACTATGGCATTCACTCCGGCATTTATTTGATGTTCTAAAATCTTTTCAAGCGACTCTAAATCTAGTTTATTTTTTCTAAACGGTGTTATTATTGCCGTAATCAAACCTTTAAATATATTATTCATTGTTTTTCATTTTTATGTTGTTTCGTCATTGCGAGGAGATGTTGTTGTGCGGATCATTTACCTTTGTCATCCCGTGGTTTGTCCACGGGATGACATCGAGGACTATCTCACAAAATTGCCACGTCGATTCGCTCCTTGCAATGACGTTTTTCTATTCTCTAACCAAACGCCCATACTCTTCTTTCAAAGCATTCGTGATTTTATGATCATTAAAAATAACTTTCTTACCACCTAAATCTATAGAGTTAATATTCTGAACCTCAATTGCCGTACCGGTAGCAAAACAACCAGTAAAATCTTTTATCTGTTCTAATTTCAAACGCTCTTCTTTTACTTTTAATCCTAAATCTCTTGCAATCTCAATAATAGTGCGTCTTGTTATACCATCTAAAAATCTATCAGCAATTGGAGTATATAACACATTGTTTCTAACAAAGACAATATTTGTTGTAGTACATTCCGCAATATATCCCTCATAATCAAGTAATAATGCATCATCATAACCAAGAGCTTTAGCCTCTTTTTTACTCGTTATTGCCATATTATAATGAGCAGCAGATTTAGATTGCACCGGCATCATATTAGGTGTAGCTTTACGCCACTTGCTTACATGCAAATTAAACCCTGCAGCACATGCTCGTGGCATAGAAGGAATAGCGGCAATCAAAACGTTAGTTGATAATTTAGGATTAATAATATTTAAAGATTCGCTCCCACACCAAACAAGTGGTCTTATATATGCATCCTGAATCTTATTTTTCTCTATTAATAATTTATGAGCTTTTATAATTTCTTCGACACTATAAGGTACTTTTAATCCTAAAGCTTCTGATGACTTAATCAATCTTTCAGTATGTTCTTTAAGTTTAAAAACTTTCCCATTATAAGCCCGCTCACCCTCAAATACTGATCCTGAGTAATGCAAACTATGAGTTAAAGTATGCACTGTAGCAAGCTCATAAGGCACTAACTCACCATTAATCCAAATATACCCAAGATCATTTTCTAAATTTTTTGTCATTGTTATTAATCATTATTTGTATTAGAGTAAACATGTCATACTCGCTAACTTGATCGCGGTATCTTAGAGTACAGACTGTGATAAAAGATCTCATGGTCAAGCCACGGGATGACAGCTAAAAATGATGAATGCCTGCCATTGGCTGGGAATGACATAGTAATTTCAAATTAAACTAATCTATAATGCAAGAACATAAAGCACATATCCTAATTGTTGACGATGATACCAGAATATTATCACTCTTAAAGCAATTTTTAAATAAAAATGAATTTTTAGTATCGACGGCTGTTTCAGCTATAGAAGCAAAAGATTCGTTAAAAACTTATAATTACGATTTGATTATTTTAGACGTCATGCTACCAAGTATCACAGGTCTTGATTTTGCCACTACTATTAGGGATGCCGGAAATAATATACCTATAGTAATGCTAACTGCTTTATCGGAGGCTGATGATCGTGTTAAAGGTCTTGAAGCTGGTGCATCAGATTATGTTATTAAACCTTTTGAACCACGAGAATTATTACTGCGTATAAATAATTTAATCAATAATTATAACCCTAAAAAAGAAAAAAGTATAACTATATTTGGTAATAATTTTTATAATTCTAATACTAAAGAATTTACTAAAAATGATCAGATAATTCCGCTTAGTTCTACTGAACAGAAATTACTTGAAATATTTATAGGACGTCTTGACACTACTATTAGCCGTTTTGAGCTTTCAAAAATTATGGGAGGTCTTAGTGAACGTTCTATCGATGTACAAATTACAAGAATAAGGAATAAGCTGGAAGATAATCCTAAAGAACCAAAATATTTAAAAACCGTGCGTAATGAGGGCTATGCACTTTATATCTAAAATATTGCCTAAAACATTACTTACACGTTTCATGCTTATTATAATCATTCCGATTTTAATAGGGCAGCTAGTTGCTATATTTTTGTTTTATGATCGTCATTGGTATAATGTTTCATATTATACCAGCACCATTATTATAAATGAAATAGAATCTTTGATGAAAGAGTATAAAGATAATCCTAAAGAAATAACACAATTATCAGAAAATTATCTCAATTTATCTTATCAATTTGAACCTAATAAAAAACTATCAGCAAAACAATCTAAGTTAAACGAACCCTTAACTATATTTAAAAATATTTTGAATACAAAAATTCATGAAAAAAATATAATTAACCTAACTAAGGAAAACAAAATCGAAGTATTATTAGAATTAAACAATGAGATATTAAATATTTCTTTTCCAGCCAAACTATTACTTAACCCAACAGTATATATTTTTGTTCTGTGGATGATATTTTTAACTATTATATTACTTTCCATCTCTATTATTTTCTCTAAAAATCAAATTCAATCAATACTTGTTCTTGCAGATAGTATGGACGAATTTGGTCGAGGTATTTTAAAAAGTAAAAATTTCAAGCCTACAGGTGCTTTAGAAATAAGAAAGGCAGGGCTTGCTTTTTTAAAGATGAAATCTCGTATAGAAAAGCAAATTACCAAACGAACTACCATGCTTGCCATGATTTCTCATGATTTAAGAACTCCTTTAACACGCATGAAATTACAACTTGAATTAATGGACAAAAATGAAGAAACAGATGGATTAAAGCAAGATATATTAACTATGCAGCAAATGATAAATTCCTATTTAGATTTTGCCAGAGGTGAAAGTGCAGAACAGTTTGAAGAAATTTTTATTTTATCTTGGATTAAAAATTTTTTAGATAAATGGTCACACATAGATATTATTTTTATAAATCCTACTAAATTAGATGGAGTAAAATTTCGAATTAAACCTCTTTCTTTTGAAAGAGCCTTGTCTAATTTAATTAGTAACGCTATAAAATATAGTACTAAAGTTAGAATTTCATTAAACGCTAACACATCTAACTTATCGATAATCATTGAAGATAATGGCAGCGGCATAGATAATGAAGAAAAACTTTTAGTATTAAAGCCATTCTATAGATCGGATAAAGCAAGACAGTTAGATAACTCAAGTAATGTAGGACTTGGACTTGCTATTACCCGTGAGATAGTAAAGGATCATAATGGATTTCTTTACCTGGAAGATAGTAAAGAGCTAGGAGGACTATCGGTTAGGATAGAACTTCCTGTATATACTTAAAGTATCATCCCCTATGTGGGCGCATTGCCTGCGTGGGTCGAAAAACGTCTGTGACGTAATACCATGGTTTGGGCAACAGATTTAATAATAAAAAATAAATATAATTGAATTTATATTCAAGGCGGGCACTGATTTCCATCTTGAATATCCATTAGACCTCTTACGAAACTAGCATTTGAGGTATAAAGGTTCTATAAGTACTTAATGTGTAGTAATAATGAGATTCGATCAAGTTAAAGAGGAGTTATAGGATGAAAGAGATTTAGTTGGTTATCAGGAGTAAAGAAGGGGACATTTTTAAAGATGGTGGATATTTTAAGGCAAGCTGA
>CAZJDC010000044.1:0-7890 GCA_964544715.1 uncultured Rickettsia sp.
TGCAATAGTTGCTTCTATGCTGTTGGTTAGACTTTGCATAAATCGGATTCTCACCAACTGATTTTTACGCACTTTCCTTGGCATACCCATATCAATTACTGCTTTTCTATCAGAGGCTCTACCCTATTAGCCATTATTGGTTTCTTGCGACTTATTTCGTATAGAGCTTCTTCTCCTCCTGTTCCATATAATTCTTGAAATCTATAGTAACTATCTCTACTATATCCCATTGCCTTACATGCTGATGATACACTCCCTAAACTTTTTGCTAGTTCCAATAATCCTAGTTTTGACTTTATTATTTTTTGATTTAAGTCATCATAACCTGCCATTTTTTTTATCTGTATTTTTTAATATAATATTTTTATTAAATGTCAGATCAAATGTCAATTTCTACAATTTAATATACTAAAAAACAGCATGAACCCTGAACATTCAAGATATCGTTCCCCTATTAATTTCTTAGTCCATATGCTGTCTTGTATCAATGCCTTTAATTTCAATAAATCTCAAAAATTTCTGGCGGTTCTAGCTGATCCTCAAACCACCTTATCCTAAACTGGCGTTACTAAATCTTGACCACAAATATAATACTATAGTTAGTTAGTTCTGAAAGGCTTAGACTACCTGAGCTTCTAAGCTTTCTAACGCAGGGTATTAATTTATTTTCTTCCCATCCTTCGTAAGGTTTAGAATAATAATCTGTTATACAAAACAGAGTTGTGATACATCTTGTCATTGTTGAGTGCATATTTTTTTGATTCAAAGTCTATGTAACTCAACACTCTCCTCTTGTAAATACTCTTCCTTATTATCTTGAATGCTTCACTCTTATCCTAAACTGGTGTTTATTATAGTCTCATAGCTTAAAATAATACCTCGATAACGCCATCTGTTCTTGAACATCTCGATAACTATTATTAAAACGATGATATAACCATACTGCATGGTTAATAATGCTTGCTGGAAAACGATGTCTCCTCAGGAATTGAGTAATATGCATAGCGGTAAAGCTTAAGGATAATTTGTTACTACAATTCTATAAATCATGCCTTGCATTCACTCAATACTTAATTTATATCTCTCCTAACTTGACAGTGCCAAAATAACTATTGCAAAGAAGCCGAAATTCATATCAATTTTAAAAAATTCGGTTATACTTATATTTTGCAATTCTCAAAAATGTACTATACAATATAGTCATGCAAGTTATACATAAAACACTAAACATTCCTTCGAAAGGATATAAAAAAATCTTGAATCTTCTCAATAAAAAAGGGAAAGCGAGATTAATTGGTGGCTCTGTTCGAGATGCTTTGCTTGGTAAAGAGAGTTATGATATTGATATAGCTACTAATTTATTACCAAATGAAGTGACTAGTATTCTGTCGCAAGCTAGGATAAAAACTATACCAACCGGCTTAAAATTTGGCACCATTACAGCTATTTTAGAAAAGGAGCAGTTCCAGATTACAACTCTTAGAAAAGATATTGAATGTAACGGCAGGCATGCTAAAGTAACATTCACAAAAGATTGTGCCGAAGATGCAGAAAGAAGAGATTTCACTATTAACGCTCTAAGCTATTGTCCTTTTAAAGGTGAAATATATGATTATTTTAGTGGATTTGAAGATTTAAAGCAGCGAAAAGTAATATTTATAGGAGATGCTCATCAAAGAATCAAAGAAGATTATTTAAGAATTTTACGATTCTTTCGTTTCTCTAGCTATTATGCAAATAAGCTTGATCCAGAAGGTCTTGAAGCATCTGATAAACTAAAAAGCGGTTTAATAAGCTTATCACGAGAACGCATAAAAAGTGAGTTTGATAAAATTATAGTTTCCAGCAATAGCCCCCCAATTTTAAAAGTCATGTTTAAAATAGGAATTTTGGCATTGATCTTTTCTGTCCAAAATTATGAAATAAAAATTGCAGAGCAAGCTAAAAGATTTAACTTAGAACTAACTACTAAATATGCATTATTATTGCATCATCAAAAAGATTTAAATTTAAAAAATTTTTTAGATTGGAAGTTCTCAAAATATGACACAACTAAGATAGTATCAATACTAGATTTTATTCACAAAACTATAATCACTCAATTTGATATAAAAAAAATCTGGCTGGAGCATAAAAATTATAAAGAATATCTATTAGCAGCAAATATCTTAGGAAAGATAGATTATTCACAAATAACAGCATTTATAAAAATATATGATTCATTGGCACATCCTAAATTCCCAATAAATGGGAATGATTTACTGAATATAAATATAGAACAAAAAGACATAGGAAAAAAACTAAATTATTGCAAAAAGATTTGGATAGATCAAGATTTTAAGCCGAGTAAGTTGGAGTTAATGAATATAGTTAGGAAGTATGAGAACTAAAGTGTTATCCCATAATGACGCTATTGTACTAGTCAAATAAACTGACTGCGTCATCCCGTGGCGGTATTATTGTGTGGATCAGTTGCGTCTCTGTCATCCCGTGATTTATTCACGGGATCCAGAAATTATTGACAGAGAAACGAAATTTAATTGAACCTCAAAATCTAAAGTGACATCATTTATATGAAAAAATTATTTTATAATTTTTTTTCCTGGATCCCGTGGACAAGCCACGGGATGACAATAATCCTATTCTTTAGCATCCCTAGCTACGCTAAACCCAAAATAGTGACGAGTATTACCCCAATTGCAAGCATAGCTGCAATGCTTATTAAAGATAAAGCAGAGATAGAAAGTTTAGCCGTAAGTAATGGCTGCCCGCACCATTATAATTTAAAACCAAGTGATCTAAACAAGGTAAAAAATGCCGATATCGCTATTTATATAGCTAAAGAATTTGACGTATTTGCTGAAAAGTTAATTAATAATTATGCTAAAACTATTATAAAAATCAGCGATATTAAAGATATAAACACTATTAAAGATAATTGGCATATTTGGCTTGATCTCGATAACGTGATAATCATATTGCAAGAATTTGCTAAAATATTTAGCACAAAATTCCCTGAATTACAGCAAGATATTAATAATAATCTTGAACTAGCAATAAAAGAATTACAAAATTTACAAGAAACTAAAAATAATGAACTTGCTAGTTTAAAGGATGTGATTTTATTAAGTGACAGTAGCGAGTATTTTTTTGTTAATACAAATATCCGTACCACAAAATTATATAGTGATAGTCAAAAAAGCTTGAGATATTTGAGTAAATTAGACTCTTTAATTAAAGAGTCTAATAATACATGTCTTGTTTTAAGCATTGACCAAAATCCAAACTTATATAACAAATTAAATGTTAAAACAGTAATACTAAATAGCGAAAACTGGGATATCAAAAATATTGATTCCAGAAGCTTCCAGAATCAATATTTACAGATGATTAATCAGGTTAAGGGGGCAGCGTCAAGTTAACCATAAAACACAGGATTTGTATAAAATTTATGATCTACAAGTCGCATAACTTCGTTCACAAAATACTTATTTTTTGCTCAATCTTAGTTAACTTGACGGTACCCTTGATCATCTCGTAGCGCCTTTACCTGCGTGGATACCATTGTCATGCCGTAGGTCCCTCGTCAAGCCGCTGCATCATGACACGCCCAAGATGTTTCTCGATCTACACAAGCAAACCTCCCACACAGAAATGACAACATTGTAACAAAAAAACTATATAGTTTGACTATATAGGTTTTCTTGCTTTATAATGTACTGGATGATATTAAGAATCTTAAATAAAAATTATGTTAAATAATATTAGAAAAACTGCCGATAGTTTTATAATACGAGTTTTATTCGCAATGATCATTTTTGCCTTTGTTGGCTTTGGTATTAAAGATGTATTACATGGAAGAAACGGTGGCAATATCGTAACTTTTTCTCATGCAAAAAATATATTGCAAGAAGATTTTTTGCGAGCAAAATCTTTAGAAATTAACGCTATATCTAAACAAATTGGAGTAAACCTAACGGAAGAAGAAATAACACAATTAAATATAGATAATAGAATCTTAAAAAGGCTTATTTCTGATAATATCTTAGATTATTTAGTTAGCTACTATGATTTTGACATAAGCGATGATACTGTAAAAAGTTTAGTAAAAGAATCGCCAGTTTTTAAAAATGATCAAGGTGTTTTTGATATAAAGCTCTTTAAAACTTATTTTAGAAATTCTTATACGGATGAAGAAAAATATTTGTTAAATTTTAAAAAAAAAGCTTTAAAAAATATTTTTACTGGTACTTTTTTAGATAGCTTCTATGTTCCAAAAGCCATGACTAATAGTATAGTAAATTATATGGCTGAAAAAAGAGAAGTAGAATTAGTACAAATGAATCTACAAAATAAGCCAAAAGATTTACAAATTCCCGTTGCCTCTGACCAAGAATTAAAGGATTTTTATCAGAATAATAAATCTTCATTTGCAGTGCCCGAGAAGCGTAGCTTTTCATATATTAAAGTTACTACTGAAAACTTGCAAAAGAAAATCCAAATTACTAAAGAAGAATTATTAGAATTGTATAATGAGAATAAAGAAGAATTTAGAGCACAAAGTTTTGAGGATATACAACAACAATTACGTGAACAAGTACAATCTCAAAAAATTGATATCCTAAATATGGAACTTGCTAAAAATTTAGAAGATGATGTTGCAGCTGGTTCTAGCTTAGTTGAAATTGCAGAAAAATATGAGCTACCTATTAACAATATCAATAATATAAGCTATGCCAATTTAATTGAAGACAAAATAATTTCTGAAAATGCCGATAGTATTTTTGAACTTAGTGAGGGGGAATTATCTTACCCAATTGAAGCAGCAGATAAAAGCTATTTAGTGCTTGTTGAATTAAAATCTATAAATCCGACGACAACACCTGAATTTGATAGTATCAAGGAACAGATAAATAGCGCTTGGATAAAGCAATATCTTGCCGATCTAAATATAAAAATTATGAAAGATTTAGCAAAAGAAGATAATTTTGATACAGAGGATAAAACATCAAATGCTAAAATAAGTACAAAAACTTATATAAGATCGGAAATGGAAAATGATCAGATGTTAACTCCTAAAATATTATTATCCATTTTTAATACTAAAATAGGTTCTAATACTCCTGTATTTCAAGTAGGTGATGAGTTATATTTTGCTCATATTAAATCTACAAATATAGATGAACAGGTAGCTAAAAATATTGAAGCTAACTCTGAAAGAAATATAATAAACACTATTAAAAATTCTATAATTGATGAATTGATTAATTATACAATCAAGCAGAATAATATGAAAGTTAAGACTATGTAAATGAGTTGTGTCACTCCGTGGTTTTTGTCCATGGGGCCAGTAATAAAACATAAAGATACACAAAAAGCTCGATTTATCTCGCTTTATTCTGGGAATCCCGTGGACAAAGACCCACGGGATGACATCGATGCACACGTAGAGCGAGGATTACATAAGAGCTAAATAACACAAAATCTAATAAATAATATGAATATGAGCTTTAAAGATTTACCGGAGTTTTTGAAATGTTTAGAAAAAAGTGGTGAATTAAAGCGTGTTTCTGCCGAAGTGAAAACTGATCTAGAAATTACCGAAATTAGCAGAAGAGTATTAGAGCAAGGTGGTCCTGCTTTGTTATTTGAAAATGTTATAAAAGCTGACGGCAATAAATCTACCATACCTGTTCTAACTAATCTTTATGCTAGTATAAATCGTATTTGCATGGGGCTTAAGCTTCAGAATATTCAGGAATTAAGAGAGCTTGGAGCTTTACTAGCATTTCTTAAACAACCGCAACCACCATCGTCTTTTAAAGAAACATTATCGATGTTACCGCTAGCAAAGCGTATCTTTGCTATGTCACCTAAAGATGTCTCTAAAGCCGCTTGTCATGAAATTATTATAGACAAGCCCGATCTTAATATATTACCGATCCAAAAGTGTTGGTCTCTGGATGTTTCACCTTTAATTACATGGGGGGTAGTAGTAACCAAAGGACCAACTGCTGAAAAAATTGATAATTATAACCTTGGCATATACAGAATGCAGGTTATCTTAGAAAATAGATTATTGATGCGTTGGCTTAAGCTTCGAGGTGGTACAGAGCATCATAAACGTTGGAAAGAATCAAAAAAAGAGCCTTTCCCAGCTGCTATCGTTATTGGGGCAAATCCTGCGGTAACTATGTCAGCAGTGATGCCAATACCAGAAAATATTTCGGAGTATCATTTTGCTGGGTTGCTTGGTAATGAAAAAGTAGAGCTAGTAAAGTGTAAAACTATTGATCTTAAAGTTCCAGCACATAGTGAGATAATACTTGAAGGGTATGTGAGTTTAGATGAGTATTTGCCCGAAGGTCCTTTTGGTGATCATACCGGATATTATAATGATGTCGAAGAGTTTCCAGTATTTACTGTAACAGTAATAACGATGAAAAAAAATCCTATATATTTGAGTACTTATACCGGTAAAACGCCAGATGAACCATCAATACTCGGTGAAGCATTAAATGAGATTTTTATCCCTATTATTCAGCAACAATTTCCAGAAATCGTTGATTTTTGGCTTCCACCGGCAGGTTGTTCATATAGGGTTGCAGTAGTGTCGATTAAAAAATCTTATCCTGGTCATGCTAAAAGGATAATGCTTGGTATTTGGTCTTACTTGCGGCAGTTTATGTATAGCAAATTTATTATCGTAGTGGATGATGATATTGATATTCGTAACTGGCAGGAAGTAATTTGGGCAATATCAACAAGAGTTGATCCAAAGCGTGATACAACTTTCATAGAAAATTCCCCAATAGATTATTTAGATTTTGCATCGCCAGAGTCAGGGCTTGGCAGCAAAATGGGAATAGACGCAACAGATAAAATATACCCTGAGACAAATAGAAAATGGGGTAAAAAAATCGCAATGGATCAGGAAGTGATCGATAAGATAAATGATATGTGGGATAGTTTAAAGATATAGGTGTCCCATCCTATGGCGGGATTTGTTGGGTGGAGCGAAAAACACCCTCGTTGTCATGCCGTGGCTTGTCCACGGCATCCAGAAAAAAATAAAAGATGCTAATGTTATTAGTATTTTTACTGGATTCCGCTACAAGTGAGCTAGATGACAAGATTGAATATGATCCACGCAACAAAGCATCCCATGGCTTGCTAAATAGATCTAGTTTAAAAATATAAATCAAAAGCTCGATTTATTTCACTTTTTCCCAAGACACGGAATGACATCTAATCAAAGCCGTACAAACTGGAACTAAACTATTTACAACATACCGAATGAAACGATCATTAATGAAAATACAATGAAGTACATTCAAGAGGACATGGATTTGAAAGGATATTTTGATGGAAAATATTTATCAAATACCTTGAGTTTACTAAGAGCTCATTACTTAATTTGGACATTTTTTGTCAATCATTATTTACTTGGCAAAAATCTCATGCCTTGAGATTTGCTATATTGGAATGCTGATTTCACAAATGTACCGGCAAGAATGTATCAAGAATATTTACAACATACCTATTATAATAATTTACTAAAAGCACCTAATATTTTAGAGTACTTGGAACCAAGATAGATCTTGGTAAAGTTGATTTGTAGAAGTCAAGATTTAATCTGACAGACGCTATAAATTTTGCACCTGATTGTCAGTTAAATCTTGACTATTAGCGGAGTATTCAAGGTACAAAATTTCATTGTTCTTTTCAATAGTTAATTTTTTACTATCCTTAAAAGTTTGTATAGGATTTTTTCCATAACAATATTTCCCAGAATGTGGTCTTTCATTATTGAAATACTCTAGCCAAATATCAAAATCTAATTGTAAATCATCTAATGATGTATAAATCTTTTTACGCATAGCTGTATCA
>CAZJDC010000045.1:0-7792 GCA_964544715.1 uncultured Rickettsia sp.
ACTCTTAATACATTTATACTTATTTTACAAATTTTGCGTAAGGTGAGTTATTAATAAAATCTCTAAAAAATATGACTCTACACCATCAAATAGCAATAATGCAGCAAAATTAATGCCGTTAATCATAAAAGCTGGTTCAAAAGAAAAAAATTAACAGATTTCCATCCCTTAAACCAAGAAGAGGCTGATTTATTACAGATAAAATCAAGTCGAGAATTTAACCTTACTTTTATTAACAAGCTCTTATTGAAATTAGCAACACAATACCCAGAACACCATTTTGGTCATAAAAAAGTATTTTTAAATTATATGGCTAAGGCTTTAGCTCATGAACTAAGAAGAAACTACTCAAGCTAATTGTGAGCAGTTGCAGTTTAAATCTAGCAATGTACATAAAGTTCAGGAACAATATCTAGATAAAATAGAAAGCAGTAACAATACTAGCAGACAAGCTCAGTTAAAACGTAAAATCATTAGTATTTTTGATACTGATCAAGCTTATGAATTATTAAACTCTTGCTGCTTTATGGGAGTAGTAGGTAATAGGTATCAAATCAAACTGCTTAAAAATATTACGCTTTCAGAAAATTCGCAATATATAAACCTGAAGGTTTATTATTGGCTTGCTGGTTCATATGTTTGAAATTCAGTGGATGATTTGAAGATTGCATGGTAATGTTATTAAGGATTGAATAAGATCGAGATTTACGAACCATGGCGATATAGTTTGCAAGAATAGAAATAGTGGGCAGAAGTGAAGGCAAAAATGCTTGCCTTAAAGCTGCCTATAATGCAAGGCTGATTATTAAAGATGAGAGAACTAACGTTACTTATAATTTTAGCAAAAAAGGTGATAATGTTTACCATGCAGTTTTGTTACCTACTCACGTAGATCAAAAATTTAAAGACCCAAGAGTCTTAATGAATGAAGTAGAACGTACAGAGAAAAGAAAAAATAGTCAATTATTAAAAGATGTAGTAATAGCACTACCTGATGATAAGAAATTATATTTACAAGATAGAATAGCAATTACTCATGAAATAATCAAAGAAATGGCATGGGTTAAAAATGGTTTAGGAGTTCAGGTTCATATCCATAAGCCACACGATGGAGAGAAGAATTGGCATGCCCATTTGCTTATTACTACCAGAAGATTTACAGAGGACGGTAAATCTTTAGGAGCTCAGGCAGTAGATTTAAATCCTAAATTTGCTAAAATCAGTGGCAAAGCGTTTATTATCCCGGAAGATAAAATAATTCATGAAAGAGCTAAAGAAGTAATGAATAAATATTTTGCTCAGTTAGGTTTAGACATAAAAGTAGATCCGATAAGTTTTATGCCACAGCAGCATGTTGGTCCTACTCGAATGAGAAATTTATCAATGCAATATCTGAGCAAAATAACATATGTAAGCTTGCCCATCTTGAAATCATCAAAGGAGCAGATGTGGTACTTAATCGTATTATTCGTCATCAGGCTATTTTTACTAAACTCGATATAGAAAAAGCAGTCAAAGAAATTCCAGCAGAAGCAGAGAAGTCAAAACTGATAAGTGAGGTATTAAATTCCGATAGATTACTAAAACTATATGATTCAGATGCTACTGATACTAAATACTATACTACTAAGGATGTAAGAGAAGAGGAATTAAGGATAGTTAGAATAGCAGATAAGGTAAATAGCCAGATTCATTTTAATCATGTGAATAAGATTAAAAGTGATATTGAAAATATTACAAGTGTTAATGAAGCACAAAGAGCAAGCTTGCATCATATTTTAATGAAGAGTCAAGGTATTAGAATCCTACTAGGTAGAGCCAGCACTGGTAAATCGCAAGTACTTTCTGAAGGCTATAAAATTGCTACTCATAATGGACAAAATGTTATAGGACTAGCTCCAACTCATCAAGCAGCATCAGAGCTTAAAAGTAAAGGTTACCTGCAATGTTATACAGTAAAAGGTTTTTTATTTAGATTGTATAATGGTAAAGCTGATCTATCAAGCAATACTACGCTAGTAGTAGATGAAGCAGGGATGGTAGGTAATAGTGATTATTTAGAATTACTGAAAGTTGCAAGGAGCAACAATTGTAATTTAATACTTGCTGGAGATGAAAAGCAACTAACTTCCGTTGAGCGAGGAGGAATGTTTGCAGTATTGGCAAGTAAATTTGGTTCATATGAGTTAAGTAATATTAGACGACAAAATAAAGCGTGGGCAAGAGAAATGGCTGTATGCTTTGCAAGATTAGATATTACTGCTGGTTTTCATTTACTCAAGTAACATAATTGTTGAAAGATTGATCTTACACTAGAAGAATCAATGGTAAGAGTGATTGATGATTGGAGCAATAGCAAATTTGCGATCAATGAGCGTTTAATAATTACTATACGTAACACTGAAGTAGATAGTATTAATCAAGGTATCAGAGAGTTACTAAAAGCTAAAGGCTGGCTTACCGGTAAAGAATATAGACACTATAATATCGCTTAAGCAGTATGCAGATTATATGGTAGGATATCGTATTTTATTTAAGATAACTAACAAAGATTTACAAATAGAAAATGGGGAATTTGCAACAATCACTACAATACATAACGATAGATTTATCGCTAAAACAGATAATGGTAAGGAGGTAGAATTTAATCCTAAAGAAGTCAGCTTTAAACATGGATATATGCGTCTACAGTATATAAGGCTCAAGGAGCATCTATTATAGATGTGTATGTGTTACATAATGTAGCTAGCAATAGCCGTAATTCTTACGTTGCAATGACAATGCACATAGAAGAGGTAAAACTCTACTGTAATAGAGAAACAACAAAAAATATGACTAGGTTAATATCTCAGCTAAGTAAACCAGATAATAACCTATCAAGCATTAATTTGACAACTTTAGAAGAATTAAGAGAGATTCAAGGGCAAGAAAATAAAAGTCATAATATTATAAATAAAGTAGGTAATTGGTTTAAAGGGATAATAGAAGATATTCATGATAAGTCACATAGTAATGATAATTACTACCATCCCCAAATATTATCAAATACAGCCAGCAAAATAAAAAACATTTTTGGGGAAACCAAAAACTTTTACCAACACCATAACACTCAAGAAGAGACAAAAACCTCTTCTTGTAACCTTAAGCATCATAATCAAAAAGATACAATAACAAAGATTAAGTTGCAAGAGGATGTTATGGCAAAGAAGAAAATAGATTATCATGCTATTAACAAACAAGAGACACTAGAATTAAAGCAAAGATTATCATTTAAAACTGCAGAAATAGGTATAAACTTACTAGGAAGTCCAAATAAGCATTTATCAAACAGCCAAGTATTTACGGTGGGAACAAGATGGTAAAATAGTAATGAAGATAAATGGAAGTAAAGCTGGTATTTGGCATGATTTTAGTACAGGAGAGGGAGGAGATTTATTTACCTTAGTACAAAGAGAAAAAAATTGTGATTTTGTAGAAGCTAAGAAATATTTACAAGTTATGGTTGGTAGCTCAACCAACAAAAGTAAAGATATAGAGGTAAATTTACCAGTAAACAAAAATCAACCAATTAAAACCCAAACAGAGCAAGAATCTGAAATAGTAAAAACTAAACAACCCTCAGCTATAAGCTGAGGGGTTATAAAGTGAAATCGATAATTATTCACAGGTTAACCTTCCTATTCATCAAATATAGTGCTGTATCATTTCATCAATCATATTATCTGAACTGATTACCATATAATCCCCTATCCCACAAATCATTGTCCACAATGATTTGCTTAAATGAGCAAATTCTTATTTTCTATAACTGCTTTGTTGATAAAATTCGTTGCTAAAGCAACTTCATTATATCTTCTCTTCGCCTGAAGGTTAGGGATTTTTTATCCCCGTAGGGGAACATTAATTTATACCTTATATAGATAATAAGTTGCTGAATATAGGCTAAATTATTTTGTCCAAAGTCCAAATATAAGATATACTTATACATCATGAATGATTTTATGACTGTATTTTGCTATAACATCTAATATGTCTTATCTACGTTGTGATGGCAACTTCATTATATGTGTCTTATTCCTCAATAGGATAAATCTCTTATCCCACAAAGGAAAAAATTAATCTTGCTTAGTAAGATTGTTATTAACATGTGCTCTAGATAGCCAATTTTGCAAATACTGTCTTGCTACTATTTGATCATTGATAATAATTACATTTTCTGCATTCTTATAATCTGCATTCTTACTAAAATTAAAGCTGCCAGTAATTACTATGTACTCATCAATAATCATAACTTTGTTATGAGCAATACCAGGTACGTTATCAATTAATACATCAATTCCTGCTGATTTAATTTTAGCAAGCTTGGAGTATTTAGAGTATAAATTGCTTTTATCTAATAGAATTTTAACTTGTACACCTCGCTTATGGGCTGCAATTAAGGAATCTGCTATATCAACATCAGTAAAACCATATGCCTGAACATATATAGAGGTGCTCGCCTTATCTATTATCGCAGTGATTACTTTGCTACAACCGGATGGGGGAGTAAAGCATGTATCAATTTTACTAAAAGGCATCACCATTGCTTGTGAATCTTCTGGTATAATTTTACTTGCTATACTCATCTCATCCTGAGTAAAATGAGTAGTGTGGACATCAGGACTCACTAATAGGTTCAATATACTATGATCAATTGTTACACCTACAATAATACCTATAATTAGTGAAATAACTATATTACGGATATTTCGAGATTTTTTATCTAATTTGACTTTATTCTCAAACATAAAATCCAAAAATTTCCATCATTGTTGCACTTTCGGGATCATTACATCAATTGCCCTTGCATATATTCTCTAGCAGTATCATTGGCCAGTCTTGCATAAACTGCAGTTGATCTTGGATCCATATGATTGAGTAATTGCCCAATGACATATTGATTTTCTCCTGTCATTACCATCCAACTTGGTATAGTTCTTCTTAAATCATGGATCCTTAAATTTTTTATGCCTGCTTTTTTACAAATCCTGCTCCATGGTTTCTTGGGCTCTTGCAAGTGGCCACTACTGCTGGTCTCACTTGAAAATATCCATTTGATAGTAGATTGCTCTTTCCTTGCTTTGAATATTTCTAATGCTTAATCTAATTAAAGGTAAAGAATGAGGCTTGCCATTTTTAGTTTCTGGTAGATATAATTGTTTATCAGTAACACTTACTTGTTCCCATTATTATAGTAAGTAAATTATCTTTACGCACTGATGTATATAAAGCTATTAAGAAAAAATCCTTCATGACTTCGTTCTTCTCTTTTGCTACTGCTGCAACAAACCGCGGTATTTCTTCTCTAGTTAAATAACGGTATCTAGATTGTTCCTTATGCTTTGTTATGCCAATAACTGGATTTACTTTTATCAAGTCCCATTCTACTGCTTTGTTAAATACAGGTCTTAATATTTCAAGAAATCTATTGGCTCCATATTTACCAGTTTTAGTTAAATTATTAAATAATTCTTGAATATCTGTCTTATGAATAGTCGATATTTTTCTATTATATAAATGCTTAGCATATCTATTGATAGAAGTCAGCATAATCCTTCCATCTTTTATTATTAATTTTACTGTATTCATCAAGGTATCTGTCATAAAACTCTTTAAAGGTAGGCTCTTTAGATATTCTAGCTCTTTCTTCTACAGGATTATATCCTTTGCAATCTCCCCCTTTAATTCAGATGCTTTAGCTCTAGCATCAGTAATGGATAAATCAGGAAATACTCCTATTTTGATTCTAGGATACTTTTTACTAAGTACTACCCCTAAATAAAATATTTTACTACCACCGTATGAAACGATTAGCAATAATCGTTTTTCTTTGGTATCTTTATATATATCTCGCTTTTCTTCTGGAGCGTTTATTTCCTGCAGTATCTCTTTAGTAAAAAGTAATGATTTAATTGGCATATATTACCTACCACGGCTTAACTAAAATATATACTTAAAACTGTAATATGTTTTAATTGTAATAGCAAATGCTATATCACATATAATTATAAAACTTAGCTTATTATTACTTCCACAACATAAACAACTAATAATTGTAATTGTTTGTTATCATATTCAAATGGTCCAAATATGTTTTAGATAAAAATTGGTTGTAACATTTAGCTTTTTATATGCTCATTATATTTTTAAATTTCTAATATTTTTTAGAGATTGACAAATTATCGTAACTCTACTACAGTTAAGCTATAATTTTTGGCACCTAAGAAAAGTACTATTAACATTAGGGTTATGAGCTATAAATTAGTGTATAAGAAAAAAGCAAACAGTAAGGTGGGAAGGACTTTTACATTGACATCGTAAAGGTCGGTGGTTTGAGTCCAGTATCACCCACCATTCAAATTATTCGCAATTAATCATAAACATATACTAAATCTAGTAGAATATTTAATATAGCTTTTCTTTCTTCCTCATGTTTAATATCCAAATATTAACTTTATTATCAAGCTATTTATTAATTTTAATTAGCTAAAAGTTAAACAATGATAAATAAATTCTTATTAACTTTAAAATTAATGCGGGCAGATAAGCCGGTAGCTTATTTACTGCTCTTCTTTCCTGCCTTATTTGGTTTACTGCTTGCAAATCCGTCTAGAGTAGCTTTAGTACATTTACTGCCATTATTTATCCTAGGTAGCATCACTACAAGAAGTAGCGGATGTATTATCAATGATATATTGGATCGAAAAGTCGATAAGCATGTTGCTAGGACTAAAAACCGCCCTATAGCTAGCGGTACTTTATCTATAAAATATGCTATCAGCATACTCTTTCTTCTTGCTGTTATTTCGCTTTTTATTTTGCTAGCTTTGAGTAGAACAGCAATATATATAGGTTTTTTTGCGGTAATTATGATTAGTATATATCCGCTAATGAAACGGATTACTTACTTTCCGCAAGTTTTTTTAGGCTTTACGTTTAATTTAGGAACACTAATCTCCTATACAGCAGTTCAGAATAAACTTGATATAGAAGCAATTATCATGTATCTAGCTTGCTGTTTATGGACGATAGGGTATGATACGATATATGGATTTATAGATATAAACGACGATAAGAAAATAGGAATAAAATCTTTAAGTATTTATTTAGATAATAAAGCCTATAAATTTTGGCTCTATATATTTTACGTTGGGTTTATTTTATTATTTATCTTAGCTACCAGATATAATGTAGATTATTTACCTATCCTAGCTGCTTCAACCTTATTAATATTACAAATAGCAACTTTAGACATTCATAATCCAACTAATTGTATGACAAGATTTAAAGCAAATCATTATGCCGGATTGCTATTAAGTTTAGGTCTTTGTTAAAAAAATTGCTAATTTGTATATAAATCATACCCATACAAATCTTACAAAATTCGCTTGCTATCCTAGCTTTATCAATACACCACATACATTTTTCAAGTTCTATAGTTAAAGTGTTTTAAGTGATTAAATATACATAATGGTTGAAAAAGTAATTTTTAATGTCTTTGTTTACAAAAACTAGATCATTTGCTTTTCGATTTTTAACCTATATAATCTATCACAAACAAATAAATAACGCGAGTTTCATATTCACCATGGTTCTGTATAGCTGATAAATAGTGGGTTACGGGTATATTGATAATAGTACTTTTGTTATAAATTAGTTAAAAGATGCAGGTTTTAAACTAAGGTAGTATTTTTACAAAATTAGCAAAGAGTTGATAGGTTATTGAAAAATAATATAGAGAGCAATAACCTAT
>CAZJDC010000046.1:0-7510 GCA_964544715.1 uncultured Rickettsia sp.
ACAAAATTGGGCAAATGGAGAAATCGTACTTACACAAAGAATCTGACAGACTCTATTTTACTTAGCCTTATTCCAATAAGAGCTTATGAGCCTAGATGGTTTATGAAACTTGTACATATGAACAATGAAGAAGCGGTATTAACTCATTTAGATTTACGTTCTAAATTTTCTATAGCCAGCCATTTCGATGTTTTTCAGCTAGCTGATGAAGCCTTTAACCCAGCACCTTTAGAACTTCAGCAAGCAATGAAAAAACATAATATTCCCGAAAATGAGTTTATTATTCCGAAAGTAGGTAATTTTTTCTTATTTGATAAGAATCATATAATTATGGAAAAACCAATTAAAAATGTCCACAAAGCCTAAGTTAACATATCAAAATCTATATTTAAAACACTACTTAGTTTTTTTAATGCATCTATTGTACCGGTACGTGATCATTTTTCAATAGCAGAAATATATTGCTTAGTTTTACCAACTTTAATAGCTAGTTGTTCTTGTGAAAATCCTCTTTATTCACGATAAACCTTAATAGTATTTTCACCACTTAGAATTTTTTGTACTAACTCTTCAGGGAAATATTCTTCATTATCGGTAATATGACGTTCCTTAAAATTTATAAGCTCTTGATATTCATTAAAAGGTATAACGACAAAAGGTGGCTTTCCTTGATACTATATTATGTGTTATCGCTCATTTATATATCTCTCCTCTAACATCAATATTTATCACTAAAATCTCTAATTTTCTTGATTTATTCTATATATAACTCGATAGTCTCCGACTCTTAACCTTGCTAGCTTTTTAACATTATTATTTGTTTTATAAGGATCTAATCTTAGCTGTTCTCATATTTCTAATATACCCTTTCTTTTGTTTGCAAAAATTTTGACCAAATTTTTTAAAGCAGTTTTGGAGAAGCAATGATTGTATTCTATTTGAGAATTATTTAAAAGTTAATTTTAATATATTATTATTGATAATACTTATCAACATATTGTTGACAAGGATAAAAATGTACATTGCCTATATATACTAACCATATATATAATATATAGTATGCTATATGAAAAATTTGAAAACAACATCAATAACCTGATAGGTGGTTTGCACTTATCTAAAATAGCTATTGCAGTTTCAGGTGGGAGTGATTCAGTAGCATTACTTTATCTGGCAAGTATCTGGGCAAAAAAAAATAATATAGAACTATTTATTTTATCGGTTGATCACAATTTAAGAGCTCAATCAAAGCAGGAAATTGAATATATTCAAAATACTGCTAACGATTTAGGACTTAAGTTTTATAGCCTTTCTTTCGATCATCAAAATAATTTTTCTAATTTACAGGAGCGAACAAGAAAAGGGCGTTATAATTTAATGACCTCGTTATGCCGGAAGCTTGATATATTAATTCTTTTAACTGCTCATCATGAAGATGATTAT
Organism: uncultured Rickettsia sp.; assembly: GCA_964544715.1. Taxonomy (GTDB): domain Bacteria; phylum Pseudomonadota; class Alphaproteobacteria; order Rickettsiales; family Rickettsiaceae; genus Rickettsia. The sequence continues at coordinate 1,444 of CAZJDC010000046.1, forward strand.
ATAGAAAATTTTTGCCTTAGATTAGAACGTAAAAGCGGTGTATTCGGACTTAGTAGTAGTAATATAAATTGGCATAATAATACGCAAATAATTAGACCTCTATTTAATATCTATAAGACCGAACTGGTAAATTATTTAGTTACACATAATATTAAATGGTTTGAAGATCAATCAAATTTATCAATTAAATATCGTCGTAATGCTATTCGGCAAAAATTAGCCAAACAAGAAGATTATATTAAAGACGATATAATTGCTGAGCAAATTAAAGTTAATGAATTAGTAGAGAATAAGTTTAAACCAGAATTAATATCAGTAATAGCTGAGTCGGTAAAAATATCTGAATATGGTTTTGCTTTTCTTGATTTAACTAAGTTTAGTAAGTCTGCTCACGAAATACAAGTACAACTCTTTAATTTTTTGCTGATAATAATTAGCGGACAGCAAAGCTCGGCTCGTTTCTATTCAGTAAAACCTATTTTGAAATTAATTACACAAAGTTTGGATTTTAAAAATACTCTGCATGGTTGTGTAATTAAGCGGATGCAAAATAAATTGCTTATATATAGGGAGTTTGGTAAAAAGCTACCAGAAAGTATTTTATTATTGGATAAGCAGATTGTTTGGGATAATCGTTTTCGTATTACAAATAACTATGACATAGAAAATTGTGTAGCAACATATTTATCGCTAGAAGATTATAAAACAATCAAAAAAAAACTAGATCTAGAGGTTTTAAAAGACCTTTCCTGTGGAAACCATAATGTGATTTTATTTACCTTACCTATTATTAAAATACTTGAAAAAGTTGTAGCAATACCACATATATCGTACTATTATTACGAAATAAAGAGTTTTAATGTATATTTTGCTCCGGATTTTATATCTCGTTTTACACATTTTGGCTAAGTCAGTTTAGTAATAAGATTATTAGGAAACTTTACTAAATTAGTAAGAATGTTTTTGTTTATAATGAATGATTTTTATTAGGTTTTGTATCAATGAATAATCAAGGTAAAAATATTATAATTTGGGCAGTAATTTTTGTTTTTGTAATACTGCTTTTCAATTTTTTTCAGTCTGACGGGTTACTTAGCAGTAAAGACAATATATCTTTCTCAGACTTTTTAACAAAAGTCGATGACAAAACTGTTAACTCGGTTAAGATTCAAGGAAGAATAATAGAAGGAACTTCAAATGATGGGTCTAGTTTTAGCACTTATGCTCCTGATTATCCTGATTTAGTAAATCGTCTAAATAATAATGACGTTAATATAGAAGTTGTGCCGCCTGAAACAAAAATGAATACTTTTTTAAGCTTTTTAATTTCTTGGTTTCCAATGCTTTTATTAATTGGTGTTTGGGTTTTCTTTATGCGACAAATGCATGGTGGCGGTAAAGCTATGGGGTTCGGTAAATCTAAAGCCAAACTTTTGTCAGATAAAGGACCAAAAATTACCTTTAAAGATATTGCAGGTATTGATGAAGCAAAAGATGAACTAACCGAAATAGTGGACTTTTTAAGAGATCCTAGTAAGTTCCAAAAGCTTGGTGGTAAAATACCGAAGGGTTGTTTGCTTATAGGTCCACCAGGAACAGGTAAGACGCTACTTGCTAAAGCAATTGCAGGTGAGGCTAACGTACCATTTTTTAGCATCTCTGGTTCTGATTTTGTTGAGATGTTTGTAGGTGTCGGTGCTAGCCGTGTGCGTGATATGTTCGAGCAGGGAAAGCGTAACGCCCCGTGTATTATTTTTATTGATGAGATTGATGCGGTAGGTCGCCATAGAGGTATTGGTATGGGCGGCGGCAATGATGAGCGTGAGCAAACACTAAATCAGATGCTAGTAGAGATGGACGGGTTTGAAGCAAACGAAGGAGTTGTGATTATTGCAGCTACTAACCGCCCTGACGTACTTGATCACGCTTTATTAAGACCTGGTAGGTTCGATAGGCAAATTACTGTCTCAAATCCTGATATTGATGGACGAGAAAAAATACTACAAGTGCATTTAAAGAAAGTAAAATACAGCACTAAAATCGTATCAAGAATTATTGCCAGAGGAACGCCAGGATTTTCTGGTGCTGAACTTGCTAATTTAGTTAATGAAGCTGCTCTTATTGCTGCAAGGCGTAATAAAAAAGAAGTAGAAATGAATGATTTGGAAGAAGCAAAGGATAAGGTCATGATGGGGGTTGAGCGTCGCTCAATGATTATGTCCGACGAGCAGAAAAAATTAACTGCGTATCATGAGGGTGGGCATGCTTTAGTTGGTTTATATTGTCTTGCCTCTGATCCTATTCATAAAGCTACGATTATTCCACGTGGTAGAGCTCTTGGCATGGTTATGAGATTACCGGAAAATGATCGTTTTTCAATGCCACGTGATAAGATGGAGGCAGATATTGCGGTAGCTATGGCTGGTAGAGTAGCTGAAGAAATTATATTTGGTAAAGAAAAGGTCACTTCAGGAGCATCATCAGATATAAAAATGGCAACCAGAATGGCAAAGGCGATGGTTACCGATTGGGGGCTTAGCGATAAGGTCGGTCCTTTGTACTATGGAAGTGCTAGTGAAGATATTTATACTAACAGAAATAGTTCTAGTGACAGATCAGAAAGTACTTCAGAGTTAATAGATGAAGAGGTAAAGAAAATTGTTACTGTCGGCTATGATTTAGCAAAAGATATTTTAAATAAGCATCTAGATCAGCTTCATATACTTGCTAAAGCTTTAATAGAATATGAAACATTATCAGGTCAACAAATTAAAAATTTACTTAGTGGCAGACAGCTAGATTCTGAAGACGAAAATAATTTTCCTTTTGGTATAAAAATAGGTGAAGAAAAAGACCTTAAGAAACCAAAGTTAATTAAAGCCAAAAAGGAAGATAAAAGCTAATAAACATATTTTTGGGAATTTAAATGTATAAATTTATTTTGCGGTATTGGTGGTTTTAGAAAGGCTATTGAGAGCAAAAAAAACTTGAGTGTGTTTTTTCATCTGACATACATAATGATATACAAGAAGTATATAAAAAAATTTGGTGATAAACCACATGGTGACATTACTGAAATACCGCCAAATAAAATTCCTAAACAGGATATATTATGTGCTGGTTTCCCTTTGTCAATCTTTTAGTATTTCAAGCAAAAGGTTTGGGATAGCAGATGATAACGGTAAACTATTTTACGAAATAATCAGAATTCGCACAATATTAATAATTGGCAGCGTAATCAAAACTATAGACCAAAATTAGATGAAATCGGTTATAAAGTATATAGACATATATTAAATGCTTCCTTGTTCGTAGTGCCATAAGCTCGAGAAAAAGTTTATTTTGTTTGCTTATGAAAAGATTTTAGCAATGAATTTGACTTAAAATATACAAAACCAAAAGAATCATATGAAAATGTTTTTCTCAATGATATTTTAGAAAAAGATATTGATGAGAATTTATATATTGATAACAATGATATTGTTTTAAACACTAATTCTGTTGAGAATCAGTTTAAAAAGCCAATTAGGATAGGACAGCTTAATAAAGGCAGTTAGGGTGAAAGAACTTACAGCCTTTTCGGTCATTCTATTACTTTATCGGCTTTCGCGGTGGCGGTGTTGGTGCTAGAACAGGTCTCTATCATATAAATGATAGAGTAAGAAGATTATCACTGAATGAATGTAAATCTTTAATGGGATTTCCTAAAGAGCATTATGTTGCTGGTGGTTTAAAAGGCTATAAGCAATTAGGCAATGCAGTAATTCCACAAATAGTAGCAAATATTTATGACTCAATTAGTGAGTAATAGAAATGCAATAGGCAAAAATGCTGAACTTCTTTTTAAGAATAGTATAGTTGATCATTCTGATTTAATTGATAAAGTTAGAGATATTTTTGGAATAAAAGGTAATTTTTTATAAGGTATTAATACCGGCATGTATGCAGAAAAAGCTGATGTTAAAATGGGTTTTAGTTGTCGGTTATAATATAGATGTAAAGTAATTATATCGTATAAGAAAGCAGTTGCGTATAATAAGATTACAAGAGCATCTATAAGTAATTTATGTAAAGTATTTAACTTAGATTGCCTAGATTACTTACAAAATCTAATAATTAATAAATCAAAAAATGTTAAATCAAATCTAATTCCGTCAGAAGAACAAGAAAAAATACTATCAATTTTTCAGCCTATTGCTAAAGAAATAGTTAAATGGTCATTTTTAAATGAAAATACTAGAGAATTATTAGTTTTATACCAAAGAGAAGAAAATTTAATGCGTATATATGCAATGAAAGATATTATCAAATCTTTTATCAGAGAAAAAGTGGTAATGGTGCTTTAAGCAAAACAATTCCTAAAGATTCAATGAATCACCCCGGTAATAATATTCAATTGAAATTAAAAATTTTGTTGGTGGTATGAAAGATTATGAATTAGCTAATTATTTCGTTAAATTTTAAAAGAGTATATAGTATGGCAGAGTTAAGGCTACCGCCAAATTCGGTTGTAAAAAAAGGTAAGGAGTATAAAGCAAAAGGTGATATATCTAATCTTAGAAAAATAAAAATTTATAGATACGATCCTGACTTTGATGAAAATCCCACTATTGATAGTTTTGAGATAGATTTAAGCAAAACTGGTCCAATGGTTTTAGATGCTTTAATTAAAATCAAAAACGAAATTGATTCCACTGTCACTTTTAGACGTTCTTGTCGTGAGGGAATTTGTGGCAGTTGTGCAATGACCATTGATGGCACAAATACTTTAGCATGTATTAAACCTATAGAAGATATATCGGGTGACATAAAAATTTATCCGCTACCTCACATGAAAGTGGTGAAAGATCTAGTGCCTGATATGTCACATTTTTATGCTCAATATGAATCTATACAACCATGGCTTAAAACTGATAGCCCAGCTCCATCCAATGCTGAAAGATTACAGTCAATTAAAGACCGAGAGAAGCTTGACGGATTATATGAGTGTATATTATGTGCGTGCTGCTCTACTTCTTGCCCTAGCTATTGGTGGAATGGTGATAAATATTTAGGTCCTGCAATTTTACTTCAGGCATATAGATGGATTGCCGACTCACGAGACGATCATACAGGCAAACGTCTTGAAGCTTTAGAAGATCCGTTCAAGCTCTATAGATGCCATACGATCATGAATTGTACTAAAACCTGTCCGAAAGGTCTAAATCCTGCTAAAGCTATTTCTAGGATAAAAGGTCTAATTGTCGAGCGATATGGGGTATGATTTTTGTCTTTATAGGAACATCATTGCGGAGAGATACTAAGCTAAAGGCATAGCAACCTTAGAAGTACAATGTCATTTCATGATGGCTCGCAATGACGACTCTCACACTCTACGCAGGAAATGTCTAAGCTCTTCGTAATGGCAGAAAAGTTTATCCACAAGATGATTCTGTATCTAGTCCGTCCGCCAAAACTCTACGAGCCTTATTATAGGCAATAGGTTTTTTATATCAAAAAAAATACAAGAATCCATAAGAAAATGGTAAGATATGCTCATAAACCATATGGATTTCAGTCAATATGCCAATAGAGAAATATTATCAAATCACAAAAACAAGGAAAATTTTTTGGTATATACCTCTAGTAAATGAATAATTGTCAAAGAAGTCAGAAAGTGTTATTAAGGTAAGAATGATTTATAGAAAATAAACATCAGTAGAAAGAGAAGAATTAACGCTTTACCATAGAAGCGAAAGGGATAAGAGGATTTATGATAGAATCAAAGCTGTTGTTATGTATGATGATAGCTATAGTATTGTTGAGATATCGAAAGTGTGATTAGTTAGTGATGAATGGATAAGAAAACATTTAATAGATTATCATAATGCTCAGAAGCTTAAGCCTGGAAATAGCGGGAGTGATAGTAAACTTACTGGACAGGAGGAAGCAGAGTTAATAGATCATCTAGGAAATAATAATTATTTTTGCCAGCATATAGTCCTAATGTGAACCCAATTGAATGACTGTGGCAATTTATGCATTCTGTTGTAAGTAACAATAAATTTTATGCGAATTTTAAGACATT
>CAZJDC010000047.1:0-7435 GCA_964544715.1 uncultured Rickettsia sp.
AATGATATGGATTATGAAGTAGTATTGGTAGATGCGACCGATAGTCCTATAGAAAGACCTTTAAAAAAACAAAAGTTATATTTTTCAGAAAAAAAAGAAAAGGCATACATTAAAAACCAAAAGTAGTGGTAGACAAGAAAACAAAACAAGTAATATGTACAGATTTTGCCAATGGCAGAAAAGCACGATTTCAGGTTATTTAAAGAATCTAAAATGCTTATACATCATAAGGTTAAAGTAATTACTGACACAGTATATCAAGATATACAGAAGATTCTTAATAATTAAGAGTTACCAAAAAAAATGAAATAAAAAAAATCTTTTAACTAAAAAAATTAAAACAAATAATCGGAGGTTAGCAATAGAAAGAGTACTTAATGAAAATGTTATTAGTATGCTGAAACGCTTCAAAATCATTTCGGACAAGTATCGAAATAGGGCAAAATGATTTGAACTTAGATTTAATCTAATTGCTAGAATTTACAATTTTGAACTCAAATAACTAGTTGAGAAAGAGGTCTAATGGACTGATGATATAATTAATGAATAATTAATAAGCATACTGATACACATGAATCAGACATGATTTCTAAAGCTTGATATGCGAACTTCTAGTCGCTAGAATCAAACTTTCATCTATCAGATAAAAGTGGTAGATTTAAAATAATATTATTTTGACCTTTTTCGTTGATAAGACCGGATATTTCATATACTGCATTTCTATCGCCACAATTCTTAAATACTGTTGTTAAACTGGCCCCTTCTTGCTTACTATCCTCATAAAGCTGTGGTAAATTACATGATAAAATATTAGCGAAATAACCTCCTCTAAATTCTTCATTTTCATTTGTTGTATAAACAGATAAAAATGTTTTATGGCTATTTTAGAAAATGCATATTTCATATTATGACCTATATTACTAGTAATTTCGGTTAAACTACAGGCATAACACATTTAAAAACTTTAGGTATGTACATAATTGAATTCTCCAATTTAGGTTTAAAACCATAAAATATGGTCTTCTGCTAAATGATATTTAATGTGCGAGTCAAGAAAAAGTTAAAATCATTTAATACTAAAAAATCTTTGAAAGTAATTTTAGTAGTTTTAATATTCTACCAAATACAGTATACTTAATATACGATATAAGTTTTTTTGGTTATTCGTACAAAAAGCTATTCTCTCTATATTTTTTCTAGACATCAATAATAAAACAGGAGAAAAACAACATGACTTATTGTGATAAATCTAATCAAAATTCCTATCCTTTTGTGCTAACTAATTTACCTTATAACAAAGAAAGTTTTAAACCGCATTTTACTGCTGAAACTTTTGAATATCATCATGGCAAACATCATAATGCTTACGTGCAGAATTTAAATAATTTGCTCAAAGATAAAGAAGAACTACAAAAAAAGAATTTAGAAGAAATTATAGCATGGTCATCACAAAATCAAAATATTGCAATTTTTAATAATGCTGCACAAGTCTGGAATCATACATTTTTTTGGCATTCAATAAAGCCAAATGGTGGAGGAAAGCCAAGTGGTAAGATATTAAAGCAAATTAATGATGATTTTGGTAGTTTTGAAGAATTTTATGAGCAGTTTAAAACAGAAGCAATGAGACAGTTTGGTAGTGGCTGGGCTTGGCTTATATATCATAACAATAGATTACAAATTGTAAAAACTGCAAATGCTGGTACACCTATAGCAAATGGTATGCAACCACTTTTGGCATGTGATGTTTGGGAGCATGCTTATTATATTGATTATCGTAATAAACGTTCTGATTACGTTGACATCTTCACTAAGCATATGATTAATTGGGAATTTGTAGACAGTAATTTAACTAAATAAATTTAATTCTATTGATTTTTTATTATATTATTCCTCAACTCTTTATTTACTTAAGGTATATAAATTATGGCAGAAATAGAAAACTTAAAAACAAATCAAAATTTCATCAAACCTATTGTTGATTTAAAGGAAGTTCAAGAAAATCAAGTCAAATATATAGATGATCTAAAAGAAGTTAAAGAAACTCCGATTAGAGATATAGAATATTCTAAAGAAGTTCCTATAGAATATATAGCTTTCAGCGGTGGTGGGGCTAAAGGAGCTATATATTCAGGCGTTTATGCCGCACTAAAAAAAGCCGATCTTTTAGATAACGTAAAAGCTGTTGCAGGCTCATCAGCCGGTGCTATAACTGCAGCAATTGTAGCATTCTGGACTAAGCCTGAGCGATTTGAAGAAATTTCTAAAAATACTAATTTACAAGATTTACTAGGACAAAAAGGGTTTTCTGCTGGGGTTGTGCAGTTAAATAAAGATGGCAAATCTTTATATGATTTGCTTGATAAAACTATAAAAGATAATGTAGGTGATTTTTTACAAAGATCAGATATTAAAATTGTCCAAGATGATGAAGATTTAAATAAGCTAAGAGAAAGGCATAAAAGCGACGGTAAAATATATTTTCGGGATTTAGCATTGCTTCGAAAATATGACCCTGTTAACTATAAAGATTTAATGGTTACGGCTGTTGAGAAAGATGCAGGTAGGTTAACTATTTTTAGTAGCCTTGATACGCCTGATGTTGAAATTGCTTTAGCATGTCGTGCTTCGGCTTCTATCCCGCTTGTTTTTGAACCTGTAGAAATTAATGGCAAAAAATATGTAGATGGTGGTTATTTGGATAATATACCAACAAAATATTTTAAAGACAACGAACCAGAATTTGATGTCAAAGAAATAACACACGATACAGACGAGATTATATTAGCTAAAAAACAAAATAGAACTATTGCCATGGCGTTTGGTGTGGGTATGGAAGCAGATGCAAATATCGCTGTATATAGCGCTAAAGAATTTAAAAATCCAAGTGAAATTATAAAATTTTTAGCTGACGTATTATTTAAAATTCTGGCAAAAATAGGCGGAAAATTTAAATATACCGATACTCTAAAAGAAACAAATGAACAGCTACGTGAAAATGCTTTAAATACTGTTGTTTTAGATACTCAAGGAATTGATACTCTTGACTTCAAAGATGCCAAAAAATATGCTAACTATCTACATATTAAAGGATATTGCCAAACTATGGAATATGCCAATAATCATGGTCTTGCTAAAGAAAAAGATAAAACGCTTGAATGCCAAAAATTCCTATTAAATGTTTATGAAGTTTATGATAACAAGAATTTAAATAAAACCTTTGGAACTAAGTTGTTAGAGATGTTTATGCCATCAAAGGAAAATAATGATTCTAAATGGCAGCAAGGAATCGTTGAAAATCATGATGATAAAGCAAAAATACTATTATCATTTTGCAATGTTAATGCACTAACTGAAGAAAATTTACAACCGATTCTTACAGAATATGTAATAGCGGCTGCAACTAGTCGTAATGATACATTAAAAAACAATACAAATTCAGTAAAAGCTTTATTTCATGTATTGAATGATCCAAGCACTTCTAATAAAGTAAAAGAAAGTTTTATAGAGGTATTTGCTATAGATAGAAACAAAGATACAAGGTTTAATACAACTAAAACTTATGCTAAAAATATTGCTAAGTTCAAATTTACTAAAGAGGATTTAGAATCGTTTATCACTAAACACAAATGTGTTGGACTCAACGTTCAAAATAAATATGCTCCACGTAATCATAGAACGCACGGATAGAAATATTGCTATTTATCTTTCTCTGAGCTATTAATTGGGTTATCAAACTCTCTTAAATTTAAATTTTTACTATCAAAACTTATAGTAAAATCACATCCAAATATTTTATTAATTAAACAAATTGTTTAATAATTTATTAATACTAATATACTCTAAAGGTTATTCATGTAGTTATACTCACTTATCAATACTAGATACAGCTAGTATCCGGTAATACAAAACAAGAAAAACCACTAAATTTTGATTTTTTATTACCAAAAATAATTTTCATTACTTTTTAAGACTTTTATATTCAATGCAAAGTCATACTCATTATAGATAAAAATCTTAATCAACTTTAGATATGATAAAGTATCAAAAATAATATAATAAACCCAAATAAGATTTGGGAAATTGTTTATCAATTATAAGTATAATTATATTGCATGGTGATTTAAATAAACTACGAATTAGAGTATAATAAACATAGGATTTATAAGGTTCTTTAGCTAGAATATATGCTATTCATTAAATCCCTATACTTCTCTTAACTTTCATCCCGTAGCGGTGGTGTTGCGTAGATCACAAAACTCCCTTGGTGTGTCTCATCTAGTCGCTTGACCACGGGATCCAAAAGGCTTCCTGTGTCACCCCCCCGTGACTTGTAAACTCTAGGTCTTGTGTCACAAGTTATGTCCTAAGGTACAAGCCCGCCGCGGTACGATATGAAAGATAACTGGACCCCGTGAATCCCCCCACACGCGGGAGATGACAGGAAAATGTGGCCACACAAGCAAGCCCTTTTAAGCAGGAATGACATATAACTCATATAATAAAGCAACTATATGCTATCAAGGGTGTTTTTTCGATCTACACAGGCAAAGCTTTATCTAATAAGTCACCCCTTAAGTATAAATCATTCTCCCTATAAATTTTGTTGCATAATAATGCTATCGCTTATATACTTTACGAGGATAAATTAAACCCACTAAATTCTACATGGTAAATAGTAATTTTTATAGGAATCTGGGACCAAGAAAGCTAACGGCAATTGCAGATTTCTTACAAGATTTTATAGAAACTCCTAAAATTCATGAAGATGTATCTATTCATGATATTAAAATTTTACAAGAAGCCTCTTCTAATGAGGTTAGCTTTTTAAGCAATATTAAATATTCTCGATTTTTAAAAAGTACTAGAGCTGCAGCTTGTATTGTACCAAAAGACTTTACTGGGGCAATAAATCCAAATACTGTTTTGCTGCGTGCGAAAAATTCATATTTTGCTTACGGCAAGCTTATAGATTTTTTCTATGCTCCTGTAAAATCATATCCTGCTAAAATAATGAAATCATCTCATGTTGCAGATTCAGCAACTATAGGTATAAATTGTTATATAGGTTATAACGTTTTTATTGATGATAATGTTATTATAGGTGATAATAGCATAATAGAAGCAGGCAGCTTTATAGGCGTTGGGGTGGTTATCGGCAGCAATGCTAGAATTGAATCTAATGTATCAATAAATTATTCTATTATAGGTGATGATGTTGTAATACTTTCAGGTGCAAAAATCGGGCAGGATGGATTCGGCTTTTCTACTGAAAAAGGCGTGCATCATAAAATATTTCATACCGGAATTGTTAGAATCGGTAATAATGTTGAAATCGGTGCTAACACTACCATTGATAGGGGATCGCTGCAAGATACTATTATAGAAGATTTATGCCGCATAGATAATTTAGTACAGATCGGACACAGCGTAAAAATAGGTAAAGGCTCCATTATTGTAGCACAATCGGGCATAGCTGGAAGTAGCGTAATCGGTAAATATTGTGCTCTTGGAGGACAAGTGGGAGTCGCTGGACATCTAAATATAGGTGACGGATCTCAGGTAGCAGCACAAAGCGGTGTAGCACAAAATATAGAAGCAGGTAAGATTATCGGCGGTAGTCCGGCTGTACCTATTATGGATTGGCATAGACAATCTATTATTATAAAACAATTAATAAATAAGAGATCTAAATAAATGACTATCGGTATTACCGAAATTATGGATTTGATACCTCATCGTTATCCGTTTTTATTAGTGGATAAAGTAGTTGAAATTGATCCTAATAAATCAATAACTGGGATTAAAAATGTTACTGTTAATGAGCCGCAATTTACAGGACATTTTCCAGCAAGACCCGTAATGCCTGGTGTTCTGATAGTTGAGGCTATGGCACAGCTAGCTGCTATATTAGTTTCTAAATCTTTGGGTTCTACTCAAAATAAAGAAGTATTTTTAATGGCTATTGAAAACTCAAAGTTTCGTAAAGTCGTTCAACCAGGGGATACGATGCACATTTATGCTACTATTGACCAACAAAGAGCTAATGTATGGAAGTTTTCAAGTACAGTTAAAGTTGATGGTGAAATAGCGGCAGAGAGTCAGTTTACTGCAATGATCAAAGATAAATCTTAAGGGTATTAGTAGTGTCAAATTCTAATATACACCCAACTAGCGTGATTGCTGAAGATGCACAACTTGGTAAGAATGTAAAAGTTGGTCCGTATTGTATTATTGGTCCGGAAGTAATACTGCATGGTAATGTAGAATTAAAGTCTCATGTAGTAATTGAGGGTATTACCGAAATTGGCGAAAGTACAATAATCTATCCGTTTGCATCTATTGGTCAACCTCCTCAAATCTTGAAATATAATAATGAGCGGTCAAGCACAATAATTGGTTCTCACAATACTATTAGAGAGTATGTTACAGTGCAAGCAGGAAGCCAAGGTGGCGGAATGATTACAAGCATAGGAAATAATAATTTGTTTATGGTTGGTGTTCATATTGGTCATGATTGCAAAATCGGTAATAATGTAGTATTTGCTAATTATGTCAGTTTAGCAGGACATATAGAAGTAGAAGATTATGTTATAATTGGCGGTTTATCTGCGGTGCATCAATATGCAAGAATTGGGAAGCATTCAATGATTGGCGGTTTATCACCAGTTGGTGCAGATGTAATACCATTTGGTCTTGCAAGTGGTAAACGTGCAATACTTGCAGGATTAAACTTAATTGGAATGAGTAGAAAAGGGTTTGATAAAGCAGAGTCTTTAAATGCTTTAAAAATAGTTCAAGAAATCTTTTTAGGTGAGGGTAATTTCACTGATCGAATCAAGCAAGCTCAAGAGAAATATAAAAATAATTCTATAGTAATGCAAATTATTGATTTTCTTGAGAAAGGCGGTAATAGATCATTTTGTTCTTTTGAGAAGTAATTTTACTATAGTTATTACTTCTTATAAATGAAAGATTAGTAAACACGTATATAAAATGAAGAGCCGATAGACGAAGTTTTATTTGGAAAAGAGCAAGAAATCTATAATACGAGGAACGGAAGCAGTATATAATACGTGAGTACCGCAGTTCTTATAAGATGACGTAGTCCGTCCCCGCCAAAACTCTACGATCCTTATAGGCAATAGGTTTTTATAAATAATCCATAAGCAAATGGTAAGATATGGTCATAAACCATATGGATTTCAGTCTATATGCCAATAGAGAATATTATCAAATCACAAAAACAAGGAAAACTTTTTGGTTATAAATTATAAGAAGAATGAAACTCAAATAATAAGCTATATCATTAAGAGAATTAATAAATTGGTTTCTCCTCGAAGAGTAGTTATAAAAAAATGTTTCTATTAATAGATTTGCTAGAAATAGAAAATGTTATAGAGTGATGTTTGGTGTCACTATGCTACAAGCAATG
>CAZJDC010000048.1:0-7381 GCA_964544715.1 uncultured Rickettsia sp.
CTAATCGATTCCACTTTATAACCACTCAGCTATAAGCTGAGTGTTGTTTAGTTTTAATAACACAAAAAATATAAAATAATAAATAGAAAATATTTTGAATAAAACGATTTAAAACTAAATTATTTTACAATTTTTTATTGTAATTTGTGTTTATATATCTTATTAATAAGAACAAAACCAAGATAACTTCTAAGTAATCAATGAAAAACGACACGCTATCTTACGATTTTGATGATGTATTATCAGTTCCTTATCTTAGTGCACGATTCAAAAAAGTTCTAACCTCTATTTCCCTATTACTGTTTATAGCATTAGTTATATTTGTATCATTTGCTGTTAATAACTATATAAATAATACTTTATCTATAACGTTAATACATCCTGAAGCTGCAGAAATTCAAGAAGCAATTGCATTTAAAGAAGTAATAGTTAAGAAAGGTGATACTATAAAATCGATCTTAAGTGGTCAAAATATCCCAAGAAGTGATACAGAAAAGATATTAAATTTAGTAAAAGAAGGTAAATTATCACCGTCACTTAAAATAGGGCAGCACATTACTTTTGAATATGAAACAAAAATTACCGAAAATGATGATAATGATTTAACTTCTGAAACAGTATTTCTTAATAAGATTATTTTAGTGGTAGATAAACTTAAGACTATTGAAATAATAAGAGAGAACAATAGTTTTAAAATTGCAGAAATTATCGTGTCTTTAACAAAAACAGTGGCTAAGTCATCGGTAAATATTGAGTCAAACTTTATGTCTGCTCTTAAAAAGCTGGGTTTGTCAAACAACAGTATAATAGAGTTGATTAATGCCTATGCTTATCAAATTGATTTTCAGAGTCAAATAAAAAGTGGTGATACTGCTACTGTTATAACAGAAAAATACGTGACGGAAGACGGTGAGTTTTCTCATTACGGTAAGATTTTATATGTCTCGTTAAATCTTTCGGGTAAAGATTATAATATTTATCGTTATTCACAAGATAATAACACAAGTAATCAAGCTTTTTTCTCTGAAGAAGGTAAAAGCGTAAAAAAAAGCTTACTTAAAACACCTTTAAAAGTTATAAAAGTTGCTTCGCATTATGGTAGTAGAACACACCCTGTACTTGGTTACACTAAAATGCATAAAGGAGTTGATTTTGCAGCACCTACTGGCACCCCTATATATTCAGCAGGTAATGGTGTTATCACTGAAATAGGTTGGAAATCAGGTTACGGAAAATTCATCCAGATCAAACATAGCGGTACGCTATCTACTGCTTATGCTCATGCATCAAATTTTGCTAAAGGCTTAAAAGTAGGTAGTATAGTCAAGCAGGGACAAATTATAGCATATGTCGGAAGTACCGGTAGAGCTACAGGACCGCATCTTCATTATGAAGTTAAAATTGATGGTAAACATGTTAATCCTATGTCAGTTAAAACAACACCTGGTGTAGAATTAAGTGGAAAAAATTTAGAAAAATTCAAGCAGTTTAAGGAAGAAATCAAAACTTTGAATATTAAACTTGATAAAGATTTGCAGACTAATAAAGTAGCTGAAGTTTCGGTGTAATGTGTTTGATGTAATCATGCCGTAATATCATTGCGAGTAGCCGTAGACTGCGTGGCAATCTTTTGTTTACTGGCTCTGAGATTGCTTTCCTTCGACATAAATGTCTTCTTGCAATGACGCTATTTCCTTGTAAATATCCCAAAATAATTATGATTCTATCATTTAAAACACTATATCTAACATTTGCACGTAGTAGTCGTATTATACTAACTTTAGTAATTATCGACCAACTAACTAAATGGTGGTTTATCAATAATCTAAGATGGAAACCTGGCTTAACCTTAAAGGTTACTTCTTTTTTAAATATGGTGTACACTTGGAATTATGGCATTAGCTTTGGTTTAATGCGTGATTACTATCAATATAGTAATAGTTTATTCTTAATAACCAATACTATTATTGTTTGTTATTTATACTATTTGATGATGAGTGCTAAAACCATAGGAGGTTTTGCTGGTTATAGTTTTGTAATTGGTGGGGCTATTGGTAATTTAATTGATAGATTCTTTCGAGGAGCAATCTTTGATTTTATCCATTTTTATTATCAAGATTATAGTTTTCCAATATTTAATTTGGCTGATTGTTTTATTACACTTGGAGTAATTATCTTAGTGGAAGACTATTATAGTGCTAAAAAAAATATTGAAGAAAAAGCTAAAGAGAATTATGATAAAGCCCAAATTAAAGATATGGCTCAAAAGATTCGTAATGTTCCGCAAGGTGATAACGATAAAATATAATATAAATAATCTATAAGGTATTAAAGTGAGAAAAGTTTTTTTATTATTGACTGTTTTATTAATTACTTCTGCATGTAATAAAAAATTAAAAGAAACTGTGGGAATATCAACAGCTGGTCCTAATGAGTATCAAGTTCAGCGTAGTAAGGCTTTAGAAGTGCCGCCTCATTATTATCTACCTGTTCCAACATGTGGTCAAACAGTTTATAATAATGTTAATGAGCAGGTCAACCTTAATGAGGGTGAGCAAGCATTGATGCAGGATATTAAATAGGTATACTCGTTTTATTTAAAAAATTGGCTACTTAACTTTTAAGTTCTGTGGTACTCACGTATTATTAACTGTGTCCGTTCCTCAAACCTTATAGTCTTCTTGCTTTTTTTTAAATAAAACTTCGTCTACCGTGTGTTCACTAAAATATATTCAAGCTACATAATTCTGTATGACTATCCATAAAAAACAAAATATAGGTGTTTTTGGTCTTGGTAAAACTGGTATTTCGGTTTACAGGGAGTTGCAAAGCAAATGTAATATAATTGCCTATGATGATCTAGAAGCAACGAGGAATAAGTTTGAGGAATTATTCGGTATAAATTATATTATTCCTATATCTGATATAAAATGGCAAAGTTTAGATAAAATTATATTAAGTCCTGGAATTCCTCTAACACACGAGATAGTCAAGATCGCAAAAAAATTTAATATTCCGATTACTTCTGATATGGATTTATTCTTCGAAAAATCCAAAAATTTAAACCTTATTGCTGTAACAGGTACAAACGGCAAAAGTACTACCACCGCTTTAATCGGTCATATCTTAAACAGTCATGGCTTAGAATACCCGATTGCCGGCAATATCGGTGTTCCGGCTCTGCAAGCTAAAGCAAGTAAGGGTGGGTATGTGCTTGAATTATCTTCCTGTCAGCTAGATTTAGTGAAAACTTTTGCTGCTAAAGTGGCAGTACTTCTTAATATTACTCCTGATCATTTAGATAGGCATGAAAATATGGAAGGTTACAGTGCAGCAAAATTTAAAATTTTTGATCGTATGAATCAAGATAGTTACGGGATAATTAATATTGATAATAAGTATTGTCATGAAGTTTTTGTAAAATTACAGCAAGAACGGCGTATTAAGCTAATACCTTTTTCAGTTACTAAAATTCTTGAAAAAGGTATATCATTAGTTAATAATATAATTATTGATAATTTTTGGGAGAATATTAATTTTAAATTACTTTTTAATAAAAGCCTTCAAGGAGTCCATAATAGTGAAAATATTGCAGCAAGCTATGCAGTTGCTAGAATCATAGGCCTTAAAACTGCACAAATACTTGAATCCATAAGTAATTTCCAAGGGTTACCACATAGAATGCAATGTCTAGGTAGCATAGATGCTATAAATTTTTACAATGATAGTAAAGCAACAAACGCTATAGCTGCCGTACAATCAATCAAAGCTCTTGATAATATTTATTGGATTGCGGGCGGGATTGCTAAAGAGGGTGGTATTGAGGAAATAAAACATGTTTTTAGTAAAATCAAGAAAGCATATTTTTATGGACAAGCTAAAGAAATGTTTGCAAATACTGCTAAAGATGTAATAGATTTTGTTATATGTGATGACCTTAAACAAACTTTTGACCTTGCTTATGAAGATGCATTAAATGATAATGAAAACATAAAAAATATTTTATTAGCACCTTGTTGTAGCTCCTATGATCAGTTTAAGAACTTTGAGGAGAGGGGTGATGTGTTTGTGAAATTATGTAATGAAAAGATAGGAAAAAATTGAACAACTATACTATAAATAATGAAATATCTAATAATTTTATAAAATTATGGTGGCGTAGTACAGATAGTCAAATAGTTATTTCTTTAGTTATTTTATTTGCTTTTAGCTTAATGCTTGTGACTACTTCAGGTGCAGCAGTAGCAAGTAGAATAGGGCTTGAGGAAAATTATTTTGCATCCAGGCAAGTATTTTATTTAACAGCTGCCTCAGCTCTTATATTGTTCTTTTCATGCATTAATAAGAAATGGTTAAAGCGTTTTGCCATATTAGGTTTTATAGTTAGTATAGTTTTATTAATCGCTGTTAAATTCTTTGGCTATGAAGTGAAAGGAGCAACTAGGTGGATTAGTGTTGCTGGATTATCTATTCAGCCGTCAGAGTTTATTAAGCCATTTTTTGCTGTCGTTACAGGCTGGATATTATCACTAAAATTTAATGATGATTTTCCAAGCTTTACAGTTTGTTCTATACTTTATTTTATTGTTTCTGTTCTCTTAATCATTCAACCAGATTTTGGAATGTTTGTGATGATTACAGCAGTTTTTGGTATTCAGCTTTTTATTGCTGGTATGCCAATATTTTGGATTGTTCTAGCGGGTTTTTTGGGAATGATTGGAGTAACTATCGCGTATTTTTGGTTGCCACACGTTACGCAAAGGATTAACTCATTTTTAGATCCTGATAGTAGTGAGAATTATCAAGTTAGCAAATCCCTGAAAGCTTTTGAGCATGGTGGTTTATATGGTAAAGGACCAGGTGAAGGGGCAGTAAAGCAGGTATTACCTGATTCGCATACTGATTTTATTTTTGCCGTTGCAGGAGAAGAATTTGGGGCTATTATTTGCCTTATCGTTATAGGTATATTTGCGTTTATAGTGCTTAGGAGTCTTGCTAAACTATTAAATGAGCAGGATAAATTTATCCAATTTGCGGCTAGTGGTATTATTGCCCAATTAGGGCTTCAGGCAATAATTAATATGGGTGTCACTTTGCATTTATTGCCTACCAAGGGTATGACGTTGCCTTTTATTAGTTATGGTGGCTCTTCAACACTTGCAATTGCTATAGCTACTGGTATGCTTCTTAGCTTTACTAGATACCGAACGCCGCTTGATTCGTATAAGATAAATAAAATAGAAATATGAAAAAAATAGTTTTAGTGGCAGGTGGGACAGGTGGACATTTTTTTCCAGCAGTTGCTCTTGGGGAAGAGTTAATAAAAAGAAAGTACGAAGTTCATTTTATTACAGATTTAAGATGTAAAAAATATATAAATCATGATATAGGCATAGTGTTTCATGTCATAGATTTAAAACGACCAAAAAATATTTTGTTATTCTTACCACTATTATCGCTTGCTTTTTTTAAAGCTATTAATTTGTTATTTAGTCTTTCTCCCTCTGCTGTAGTAGGATTTGGTGGCTATCCAGTTGTTGCTTCAATGTTTGCAGCAATTTTTCTAAGAGTACCGATTATTATTCATGAGCAGAATTCTTATCTTGGAAAGGTTAATAAATTTTTTGCAAATTTTACTAAGAAAATAGCTATCTCTTATAAAAATACACACAACTTGCCTATGGTAGCAAAAAATAGCACAGTAGTTACTGGCGGGATAGTTAGAAAGAATATTAGGATGGCATCCAGAAATATGAAAAAAAATACTGGTAATATTAGTAGTTCTCAATGGATCTCGCAATCAAGACGTGGAATGACAGTACAGGAGAAGCCACGGAATGACAGAAATAATATGTTCAGATTATTTATCTTTGGTGGCAGTCAAGGGGCTAAATTATTTTCAGAGTTAATACCTGATAGTATAAAAATTTTAATGCAAAAGCATCCCAATCTTAAGTTACACATCACTCAACAAGCAGCATTTGACGATCAAGTAACAATAAAAAATATATACTCAAATTTAAATATTAATTACAAATTAGCTGAATTTTTTGATGATATGGCAAATCAGTATCACAATACTGATTTAGTAATTGCAAGAGCAGGAGCATCTACTATAGAAGAGCTGACTTATATAGGATTGCCGGCAATTTTTATTCCATTGCTAAGTGCTGCCGATAATCACCAATATCATAATGCAAAATTATTAGAGGATGAAAAATGTGGGTGGTGTATGAACCAAGATGGTATATCAAGTGAAAAATTAGCTAAGAAAATATTTGAGCTCATAAGAAATCCAAAGATTTTAGAAAATACCTCACAAAATTTATTAAAAAGAAGAAAAGAGGGGCATAAGTTGCTAAGTAACCTAATAGAAGAGATAATTTGAACAGTATAAGCTCTTTATTCTTGCAAGTTTGATTATTATGTGGCATTAGTCATAATAGACTTTTTCATATAACTTGTTTTTAAAGATCATTTGTTGAGTTATATAAATAAATCTAATAGAAGTTTTGGAATAATATATGTTAAAAAAAATTATAATATTATTTATAGGAGTTTTTGTACTATCGGGTTGTACCGATAACGTTAGAGGTTACTTCCAAAAATCCGCAAATAATCGGTTAGTTGATAGTAAAGGTTTTAAAGGTGGTAAAAGAAAACCTTTATATAATACTAAATATATTAGTTTAGCTAAAAAGAATATAATTGAAGATAATCTTGATGATCCAGAGAATGACGATGATGATTACGATAATCCTTTAAGAGGAGAGCAAATTGATCCTGTTAAACGAAATCGTGAGATATACCTGAAAATGATTAAAAGAGATATGGTAAGGTATAAAGCTGCATCAGGTAAAGATTCTGAGGATGATATAACTCTGAGTAAAGCTAATAAAAAGGTTAGGAAGGATAATACTGATAAAGAAAGAAAAATGCAGGAAGAGCTAGACCAAATAAAAACAATGCTAAGAGAAACTAAGCGTGATATATCGAAATATACTTGCCCAAATGCAACAGCAAATCAAAATGATGTGCTTCCAGTTTTAAACTACGAACCTGTAGCACCAGTCAAAAATAGTAAACCTTATAATAATAACTCTCAGGTAAAGCAAAAATTTATCCGTGAGGATGATGATTATAGTAGCAATGCTTGCTCTATTTAGTGTATTCGTTTAATTTAAAAAAATTAGTGTCGTTGTTTTTTGCTTTTAATCCTCACGTATTATTTGTACGCTGCGGTTAAAATCTTCAACTGTATTAGTTGACATTTAATCTGGCATTTAATAAAAATTATGTATTTAAAAATACAGAGAAAAAAATGGTAGGTCATAATGACTTAAATCAAAAAATAATAAAGCCAAAATTAGGATTATTGGAA
>CAZJDC010000049.1:0-7346 GCA_964544715.1 uncultured Rickettsia sp.
TCTTTGTGATATAAAAACCTATTGCCTATAAAGCTCGTAGAGTTTTGGCGGACGGACTCACTATTGAGATGAAAAGCAAGAAGTTTTTTTTTAATATAGCGGCATTGTCACCCGTAATAGCATTGCCCGTGTGGATTAGTTTGTCCGTTATTGCGAAGAGCGAAGACTTGTCGTGTAGATCAAAAAGAACTCTCAGTGTCATCCAGTTGCTTGACTACTTTATTTCCCTATACAGAAATTCTTAAATATCTCGCCGAGCATTTCTTCAACATCAATAATGCCAGTAATAGCACCTAACTTCCGTATAGTCAGTCTGATATCTTCGGTCGCTAGAACTAAATCCTTATCAAGGTTAAAATCTTTTAAATAGATGAGGGCTTGTTTAAGGTGATGGCGGTGACGTTCATTTGTTATGTAAGGAGTTTCAGTAAAGCCTGTTATATTTTCAGCAATTTGCTCAATATTTTTTAATATGCTTGATAGAGATATATTATTTTTGATTGAAACTTTTAATGTTTTATATTTTCCTTCCAGAAGGAATATTTTGTTCTCTTCTATAAGATCAATTTTGTTAATTACTACTATAGTACTTTCATCAATTAAATCTGTGATATCTTCGCTTATAGAAGAATCTATTGTTTCAGCATCAAACATAACAATTTTAATATCAGCTTTTTTTGCTGAATCTATTGCTCGTTTAATTCCCTCTTGTTCTATAACATCACTGCTTTCGCCTCTTATACCTGCAGTATCTTGCAAAATAATTGGGTAGCCACCTATATCTAGATGTCCCTCTATTATATCTCTAGTAGTACCTGCTATATTTGAGACAATTGCAACATCTCTTCGCATCAGGAAGTTAAGCAGGCTAGACTTACCAGCATTAGGAGGTCCTATAATCGCAAGATTTAAACCGCTTCGAAGTAATTCCCCTTTTCTGTTATCATGAAGATATTCAGATATTGTATCTATAAGTGTTTTATGAGTATCTGTAACAACTTTTAACACACTTTCTGGTATGTCTTCATCAGGAAAATCTATATAAGCCTCAAGTAAAGATATAATTCGCAGCAATTGACTTCGCCAGCCATGATATAGATCTTCAAGTGCTCCTCCTGCTTGCCTCATTGCCTGTTTATGTTGCATAATTGTTTCAGCATTGATTAAATCGGCAATACCCTCTGCTGCAGTTAAATCAAATTTATTATTTAAAAAAGCTCTTTTGGTGAATTCCCCTGCTTCTGCTAAACGAACGCTTGGTATATTCAGTAAAGCATTCGTAAGCATTACTGAAATAGCTTTACTACCGTGCGTATGAATTTCTACTACATCTTCGCCGGTAAAGCTATTAGGTGCTTTGAAATAAACGACCATAGCATTATCAATTAAATCACTACTGTCAGGAGATATAAGTTTTTGATAATACATGAAGCGTGGTTTAAAATGAGATTTACCTGTTAGTATCTCTAAAATTTCTAAACTTTTAGTTCCAGAAACCCTAAAAATTGCCACTCCCGCTTTACCAAAGCCAGAACTTTGTGCAAATATTGTTTCCATTTTTTTATACTCTGAATAAATATAAGTTCTATTTGCAGTATATTTTTGCTACTTCAAGATTTAGTGCGTCAAATTTCGTGATTCACCTGTGCTCACGTATTTTCATACACTGTGCAGGCTCACCGCTTATTTTTGACTGCCAACTTTTGTAGTATCTGCGGTATATATGCTCAAATGATTTGGAGAATTGGAATGTAAAACAAGGAGTGAACATGCAGAGCCTATACTTATAGGGTGAGCATGTATAACTTCCTCGAAGTTTTACAGATCCAATTCTTCAAAGCAGAAGAGTATACTCTTGTTTATTAAAAAATATATAATATAATAACAAATTAAATAATCTATATTGACTTGAGAAAATCATGACACCAAAAACACCTCTTTTAGATTCCGGTCGGTTAAACTGTCAAATACCAAATTATAAAGCAAAAGTTTTAGAACTTATCAAAAAAAATGAGCCAGATTCTTTATGTGTAGAATTTATTAAAAAATTTCTTAGTTATATTCCTATTGATTATGATTTTGAGAATAAACAAAAATTATTTTTTGATTTTGCCAATGAAGCTTTTAACTTTTTTAAGTATCGAAAAAAAGGCGAAAGAAAAATATTAATAACAAATACTGTTATTGAACACGCTCCAGCAATAAATGTGTTAATATTACTTGATAATAAACCTCATATCGTTGATTTTATTACGTGTCTTCTGAAGAATATGTCTTTGCAGACTAAATTTTTGCTGCATCCGGTAATAAATTGTACTCGTAATGATAAAGGCGAGATAGAGAATATATTGGACAATTCTGCATTAATCGAAAAATCAGAATCGGTATTACATTTAACAATCTTAGGAAATTTTGACGATAACGCAATCGCATCTTTAACAAAAGTTGTATCTAATAGACTAGATGAGCTTGAGCAAAGCTATAATGCATTACCGAATATTTTAGCAAAATTACAAGATTTATCTAACAATATAACCGGTAACGATAAACTAAATTCCGAAGAAGCTAAAGAGTTTTTGGACTGGCTACAAAACGATAATTTAATTACGCTTGGTACTCTTGATTTTGAAGTAGAATCTTTGAAGTTAAGTAATGAGATCGGAATAGTAAAAATATGGCAAGACGTGAAAGACGAAATTGAAGACATTATACAATGCTCAGCCGATCATTTATATCAAAGTCAAATAATAATATTAGGCAAAATAAATAGTCCTTCACTTATTTATGCCGATAATTTAATCGATTATATTTTAGTAAAAAAGTTTGATTCTTCAGGAAAATATATTTCAGGCAGCATTGTTTTCGGTATATATAGCACAAATATGTATTACCATTCTATAAGTAATATCCCGATCCTTAGACAAAAATTTAACTTCGTAATAGAGAAAGCTGGTTTTGCACTATCCGGTTATAATGCCGACAAATTAAAAATTTTAATGGAGTCATTACCTAGGGAAGCATTAATCCAAATCGATCAGGGTGATTTATATTGCATGTGCTTACATATGCTTTCCAGCTTAATGAGTAAAAAGCTTAAACTGTTCATTCAATATGATTGGTCGAGTTCTTTCTTAAATATTATAATTTTCCTACCGAAAGAGCGGTTAACCTCAGAAATACATAATATAATAGATTGCTATTTAGCCGAAAAATTCGGCAGTAAAATTCTATCTAACTATATTACTGAAGTAGCTAATAATTTTTCTTATCTGTTTGTAACGCTTGAGGCTCAAGATAAGCATAAGATAAATTTTGAAGCAGAACAAATACAACAAGATTTAGATCGTATTTCTAGAAATTGGAGCGAAGATTTTTACTTGCAGCTTTCAAAAAAATTCGGCGAATATCAAGCAGGTATTAATTTAAAGCTATTCGACAATATTTTTCCTGCCGATTATAGGCAAAAATTCTCTCCTGAAACAGCTTTAATAGATATTAAATATTTAACCGCAGCAAGTAAAAAACAACGTATGTTTAATTTGATTCATGTAAGTGAATCAGAATTTTACCTAAAAATATATAGCCCGGGAGTTAAACTGGCTCTATCTAATATATTGCCGACGATAGAAAATTTAGGATTTAAAGCGATTGATGAACAAAGTTTTGTCATTAAAGAAGTCGACGAGATAAGAGAAAGTTGGATATATAATTTTATCTTAACTTCTGTAGTGCTGGTCAAGGACAACATGGACGAGTTAAAAATAAATGTTGAAGAAGCTTTAGAAAAAATGACCCTCGGAATGCTTACTAATGATTCTTTAAGCAAGCTAATAGTACTTGCAGGGTTTAATTGGAAACAAGTTAAGTTAGTGAAAGCTTTAACAAGATATTTACATCAAACAGGCTTTAGTTATGGCAAGGGTTATGTGAAGTTAACGCTATTAAAACATTCCGAATATACAAAAAAACTAGTAAATCTATTTGATCTAAAATTCAATCCTAAACATCTTAATCATGATTGTAAGAACATAAAAAAAGAATTAAATAATTATTTATTGAGCGTTGATATAAGCAGTGAAGATAAAGTACTGCGTAGTATGCTAGGCATTCTTGAAGCTATCACTAGAACAAATTACTATCAACCTAATAAACATTATTGTTCGTTTAAGTTTTATTCCCCGAAAGTACCGCACTTACCTCAGCCGATCCCGTTTGCCGAAATATTTGTTTACTCTAGACATTTCGAAGGGGTACATTTAAGAGGCGGTCCCATAGCTCGCGGCGGTATTAGATGGTCGGACAGAGCCGAAGATTATAGATATGAAGTGCTTGGTCTTATGAAAGCCCAAATGACTAAAAATTCTGTTATCGTACCGGTCGGTTCTAAAGGCGGATTTTATCTTCATTTTACCGATGAGGGATTGAGTCGTAACGAATATATGGAAAAAGTCGTCGAGTGTTATAAGAATTTCCTTAGAGGGTTACTTGATATTACCGATAATATCGTTGACGGCAAAGTAGTACATCCTCAAGATATTGTGATTTACGATAAAGAAGACCCGTATCTAGTAGTTGCTGCCGATAAAGGTACTGCTTCATTCTCAGATTATGCTAATAGCGTTTCTAGAGAATATAATTACTGGCTTGATGACGCTTTCGCTTCAGGTGGTTCTGCTGGTTATTACCATAAGAAAATGGCTATTACCTCTAAAGGTGCTTGGATTTCAGTAACTAATCATTTCAAGACTTTAGGTATAGATGTGCAGAAAGACCCTATCACTGTGACAGGGATAGGCGATATGTCAGGTGACGTATTCGGTAATGGAATGCTTCGCTCAAAAGCTATTAAGCTTGTTGCTGCTTTTAACCATAAACATATATTTATTGATCCTGAACCTGATCCTTTAACAAGCTTTAATGAGCGTTTACGTTTATTTGATTTAAAAGGCTCTAACTGGTCTGATTATGATCCTAAGCTGATTTCTAAAGGTGGAGGAGTGTTTGAGCGTAGTAGCAAATTAGTAAAATTATCGCCAGAAATCAGAAAATTACTTGATATAAATGATAGCAAAATATCACCTGAAGAGTTAATTCAAGCTATTTTAAAAGCTGAAGTTGATTTGTTATGGAATGGTGGGATAGGCACTTATATTAAAGCAAAAACAGAGAATCATCTAGATATTGGCGATAAAGCGAACGATAATTTAAGATGTAATGGTGAAGAAATTAGAGCAAAGGTTGTAGCAGAAGGTGGTAATGTTGGTGTATCACAACGAGGCAGGGTTGAGTATGCTAAGAAAGGTGGGCGTATTAATACCGACTTTATTGATAATTCAGCAGGTGTTGATTGTTCTGACCATGAAGTAAATATTAAAGTTGCGTTTAGCCATTCTGTCGCCTCTGGTAAGATTACTTTAGAAGAACGTAACAAACTCTTATTGGATATGACTGAGCAAGTTGAGGAATTAGTTTTAGAGGATAATTATAAGCAAACCGAGGCCATAACAATTATGCAGTTATCGCCTACTTTAACAGTTAATATACTCAGTCAGTTTATCGATATTTTGGAAGAAGAGAAAATATTAGTACGTGAAAATGAATTTTTACCGACTTCCGAAGAATTAAACAGAAGAGCCATAAATGGAGAAGTATTAACTCGTCCTGAACTTTGCTTATTACTATCATATAGTAAAAGATTGGCTTCTCATGAATTACGTAACTCAACCTTTTCTCATGATAAATATTTTGATTCTTATCTTGTGAATTATTTTCCGAAAATAATGCAAGAGAAGTTTCATAAGGAAATTTTATCTCATCCTCTTAAGCATGACATTATTAAAACTGTTGTAATAAATAAAATAGTTAATCAGCTTGGAGGACCGCTTATTAGCATAACAAAACGTGAAACTGGTGCTCCTCTTTGTGACATAATAAGATCATATACTATTATTTGTGAAATTTTTGAACTTGGTAATATATGGGAAAAGGTAAGTAATCTAGCTGCTAATATTGATTATAGCATTAAGATTGATATGTTTACTGAGATAACGAAATTAATACGTCGTGGCATTTCTTGGTTTATCAAGAATGTAAAACATCCAATTAATATTAGTAAAACTATAGAGGAATTTAAAAAACCCGCACAAAATTTAAGAGAAGTAGTAGCTAATTTATTAGCTGGAGAAGCAAAAACAAAGTTTGAAGAAAAATTGAATTATTATGTAAGTAATGGAATAGATAAATCATTTGCTAAAGATATTCTTATCTTGGATAGTTTGATTTCGGTATTTGATATAATACACGTAACGAAACAAATATCAGGTAATGATGAAGAAATGGCAAAAGCTTATTTTATGATCGGTAATATGTTTAGTTTGGACTGGTTACGTAAAACTTGTGATAGACAATTAAATGATTCATATTGGCGTCGTTTGGGTCTACAATCCCTAAAAGATGATTTATATGACAAACAACGTAGATTATTGATAAAAATTATTAGTAAATCTCCAACAACTATTGATTTAGATTTGTGGATTGATAAAAATAAAAGTTTAGTTAATAATTTTCTTAATTTTATTCAAGAAATTAAAGCTCAGGAAGTTATAGACTTAAATGTAATAATTTTAGTAAATAAAAAATTTGAAATATTTTTACAAAAATTTGAATAATTATGTCATCAATGCTTAAGCAGACGAGATTAGATTTAGGTAAAACCTTAAACCAAGTATCTTTAGATTTAAAAATTAGAAAAAAATATTTAATAGCTTTAGAAGAAGGAAAATTAGATATTTTACCAGGAGAAGTATATGTAAAAGGTTATCTAAAATTATATTTAGATTACCTTAACATAAGAGATCGTAATGCTGAGCAGTTAGAAACCAAAAAAAATAATGAACAAGAAAAATTATTAAGCAGAAATAAAAATAAAGCCTTAGTAAATTATAGACATAAAAAACAGTTGATATTTATCTCTATCGTAATGTTGTCTATTATTATAATAATTTATCCATTTATAGAGTTAGCTTAAAAAATGAATAATGCAATATTAATGAGCTTAATGCAACAAGTAGAATATAGACTTGATAATCTATTAAATGTGCTTGCAAATAATCAATATAAGACATAGATTTCAAAATGAAAATAATCAACTAAGAAATGATTATGTAAGAATATTAGATCAAATTTGCATTTATATGCAAACCTTTATATTTAATCTGACATATTAAGATTAAAATTAGAATAGTTTATGTATATGTAGAAACCTAAGAAGTTAGTAATTATTTACATAAACTAACTCACCTTACGCAAACGAGTTATTTTGACGCAAGTTTGCCAATTCATTTATG
>CAZJDC010000050.1:0-7331 GCA_964544715.1 uncultured Rickettsia sp.
AGATTTTCACTTAGTAAGTTATAGTCAATTTATAAAAATCATAGGTTCGCATTTAACACTATTAGTGTTAATATTTAATTTTATTTTGGATCAGTGTGATGGTATATCTTTTGTGTAGATTCAAGCAGCATAGAGGTTATGCAAGAAATATCGTATTTCGATGAATAAAGTATTTGCTGGTATAGCAGCACGTGGCCAAACAACAAAAGGATGGTTTTATGGTCTTCAAACTACATTTGATCATTAATAGAGGTGGTGGTATAGTTAAAGCATCTTTTAGCCCTGGTAATCAAGATGATAGAAAGCAACTGGAACTGATGGTCAAAAATCTTTTTGGCAAAGTATTTGGAGGGTACATCTCTCAAGAATTATTTCAACAACTTCTGGAACAAGGCATTTTTATGGTAACTCGAGTAAAGAATAATATAAAAATTAAACTTATGTCTATGTTAGATGAAATATTACTGCTTAAAAGATCATTGATAAAATCTATGTTTGCCAAAATTAAACTATTGGGTAAGCTTGAGCATTCAAGACATATCTCAGTTACAAATGACCTTGTTTATATGCTGTCTGCTCTGATAAATTATCAAATATCTGACAATAAACCTTCTATCAAATCTCTCTTGATAGTACTGAACTCTATGCTCAGTGAATACGAAACTCGCGTCGATTAATATCGCCATTCTGCACTTCCGTTAGATAATCACTCATTATGTTTTATATGTTTACTGGGATAATACTTAGCACCTGGGTTAATAGTATTAAACACCTTAATTATAAAACTAGGAAAATCCTGACGCAAAATTGCGTCTAGTAATTCTTGTGAATAGATCACAATATATTATTGTTACACCTAACTCGTCATTACGAGGAGCGTAGCGACGAAGCAATCTCAGGATTTTTATATCATTTTATAAGATTGCCACGCCCTTAACTACGCATCTCCTCGCAATAACGATCAAAACTTATCATAAAACCTAGTTGCCATTAATCTCTCATAGTATATAATTTTAAAAATTAAATCAATTTACTTATGAAGTATTTAGAGATCATTTTAGCGTTTATTATATTTACCTGCTCACCTATTATATTTGCAGAAGAATTAGATTCTATTAAGACTACTGAAGATATTGAGAATGATATATTTATTCTTATGAAGAATAATCCGCCGGTTTTAAATTCTAATCAAGGTATGAGTGATAGTACAAAATTCAAAAATTGTGATAATTGTGAGATTACTGCCTTAAATAAAACTACTGCTAAATCTGCAAAACTTACGTTTAAAGTCGGTGAAGAACAATATTTCGGTAATATAAAAATCAAAATACATAAATGTGTTAAAAATCTTGATCCGTATAATGAAGATAACTACATATTAATGACTATAACTGAATATATAATTGACGAAGACCCTAAATTACTTTTTCAAGGGTGGATGACCTCCGGCAGCATTTCACTTTCTATATTCGAACACCCTATTTATGAAATCTTTGCTAAAGAGTGTTTTTAAGTTAAAATGATAAACTATTTTTTTATATTTTTAATCCCAAGCCTTGCCATGGTTGCCGGCTTATCAGTCGCAGCTACTGTAACGGTATTTTTGCTAATCGTGTCATACCGTGTCTTATCCACGGTATCTAGAAATAGAGATAATTTTAATATTGTAAACTGGATAGCGTGGACAAGCCACGGTATGACACTAAAGTATAACATAGAACTACTATTCGCCATCTGGTGTTTAATATCTTGTTTATTTGCAATAAAACCTATTAACAGCTTAATTAATTTTGTTCAAGTTTTTACAATACTGTTTCTTGGCTTTGCAGTTAGTAGTTCCGCTCCATTTCAAAATCGTCCTCAGCTTAAAAAAGCTTTAATATTTGGCACTCTTACAGCAATTTTATTATTCTTTATTGAATATTTCTTTCATGGCTTTTTGACTAAAATATTTAAGGCAAATTTTAACCTTTATATGCTGGATCGGGGTTGTGCTTTATTGTCAATTACTACGTGGGTATCAATTGCTATTTTGACTTATGATAAAAAATATTACCTAGCTCTAATATTATACATCTTGGTACTTTATTTATTAAAGATCTCTGATAGTTTAGCAAGTTTTCTAGGTTTTGGTTTAGGCGGGATAGTATTTATTTTAGCAAGGCTTGTAAAAACAATATTTTCTAAATTGATAATATTCGGTCTAATAACAACTGCATTACTGTTTCCAATCATAGCCGAACAAATTAATCCTAAGGGGTTATCAGACAAATATTTGACTACTCACCTATCAGCGGCTCATCGTTTATTTATCTGGCATTTTGTTGCAAATAAAATTACTGCAAAACCGCTCATGATTAATGGCTTTAATTCCTCTAAATATACCCAAGTTAAAGATAGTGAAATGATCGATTATAATGGTAAAAAATGGCATCCTTTGCCACTTCACCCACATAATAACATATTACAAATTACCTTAGAGCTAGGGTTAATAGGGTTAGTGCTATTCTTAAGCTTAGTTAATAAATATCTCAAACAAATTAGCAATATAAACAATGATAATTTTAGGGTAAGCTCTTATGCCTGTTTTATAAATTATTATATTATCGGCATGATTTCATATAATGTTTGGCAAATATGGTGGATAGCAAGCAGCATTTGGGTACTTATTTTAATGAAGTTATTAGTCAAACCCGATATTATCATTGATAATTAATGTTATTTGGGGTAAATATAGAATATAGTGTCATTCATCCAGGGAGTTGTTGTTACATGGCTTAAAAAACACCCCATCGGTGTCATCTAGTTTCTTGTACCTGAGGCATATCCAGAAAACAATAAACAATACTCATGTTATTAGTATTGTTACTGGATCCCGCTACAAGTTAGCAGATGAACAAGATTGAATATGATCCACGCAACCAAAATCCCTCCCGTGGCTTGTGACCACGGGATGACACGTATGACACCAAAACATAAAAAATATATGCTACAGAATTCAAAACTCTTACAAGAATATTTACCGATTGCTATATTTTGTGGTATTGCAACATTAGTATCTAGCTTAATAATTATTTTACCGAATCTGTTATCTACCAAGCAATATAATAAGGACAAATTAGAGCCTTATGAGTGCGGTTTTCAGCCTTTTGACGATGCTAGATCAAAGTTTGACATACGCTTTTATTTAGTCGCTATTTTATTTATTATCTTTGATCTTGAAATTACATTTTTAGTTCCTTGGGCTATTACCCTTGGAACAATAGGCAAAATAGGCTTTTTCTCAATGATGTTCTTCTTATTCGTACTTACTGTAGGCTTGGTGTATGAATGGAAGAAAGGAGCTTTAGACTGGGAATGAGAAATATTTTTTTAACTCTGTCATCCCCGGCCGCGACTTGATCGCGTGATCCAGTTGAAAATACTAATATCATTAGTATTTTTATTTATTTTCTGGACCTCGTGGTCAAACCACACGGGGTGACATACAATTTAACTTATGTACAAATAAAATGCATAATAATTCTTATCAAGAAGACGAATTACTAAATCATGCACTTTCAAATCGCGGGTTCTTATTAACCAAAGTCGATGATGTGATCGGTTGGGCAAGAAGCAATTCCTTATGGCCTATGACTTTTGGACTTGCTTGTTGTGCTGTTGAGATGATGCAAGCAGCAGCAAGTAGGTATGATATGGATCGCTTTGGAATGCTGTTTAGACCGAGCCCAAGACAGTCCGATCTTATGATAGTTGCAGGAACTTTAACCAACAAAATGGCACCAGCATTACGTAAAGTATACGACCAAATGGCTGAACCTAAATGGGTACTTTCAATGGGTAGCTGTGCTAACGGTGGTGGGTATTATCACTTCTCTTACTCAGTAGTACGTGGTTGCGACCGCATTGTACCGGTTGACGTATATGTCCCTGGCTGCCCTCCTACTGCAGAAGCTTTAATTTATGGGCTTATGCAGTTACAAAAAAAAATCAAACGCACAACAGGTTTTAAATATGACGCTAGACAAACTTATTGAACAATTGGTAGCTAAATCTAGTATATTGATAACTCCCATTACAGTTAAGGATTATATAGCTTATAAAGTCGAGCCAAATTTTTTACTACAGCTTTTAAAAGCTTTAAAAGAATCGGAAGAGCTACGTTTTACTGTATTAACTGACTTATTCGGTAGCGATTTCCCTGAAAGAAGTAAGCGATTTGAGATAGTTTATAATTTACTGAGCTTCAAATTCAATAAGCGTCTTATCATTAAAACTTATGT
Organism: uncultured Rickettsia sp.; assembly: GCA_964544715.1. Taxonomy (GTDB): domain Bacteria; phylum Pseudomonadota; class Alphaproteobacteria; order Rickettsiales; family Rickettsiaceae; genus Rickettsia. The sequence continues at coordinate 4,284 of CAZJDC010000050.1, forward strand.
GTCTGAAAAAGAAAGCGTACCATCTATAATCAACATATTTAATGCTGCTTGTTGGTATGAACATGAAGTTTATGATATGTATGGTGTAAATTTTGACGGCAACGACGAAAAAAGACGGATCCTTAGCGATTATGAATTTGAAGGGCACCCTCTACGTAAAGACTTTCCATTAACTGGATATACACAAGTGAAATATGATGAACAAGAAAAAAAAGTAGTTTATGAGCCGGTTAATTTAGATATAGAATATCGAGAGTTTGATTTTAGCTCACCTTGGCACAGCCCTAGTTATGTTTTACCTGGAGATGAAAAGGCTAAATGATTAGAGTTGTTACTATTAAAGCGATAATTCCATATATCTGTAAATGGTCAACAAAAAAACTTAACATTGCATAAAAGTTTTGCATTAAAAATAGATAAAGAATTTTTTAAAACATTCAGCGCAAAAGAAGTATCTTATATACATTTACGTACTATTAATGACTTGTCACAACATATAGTAATTGATCCTGTAAATAAATCATTTATAAGGTATAGTGAAGATCCTGAATCTAATGGTAACTAAATTTTTATAAATTTTCTTTTTCATACCAACTTATTTTGGTAAATAAACAAAACCAAGACGTATATAACACTTTTGCTTATTTTAACCCTTTTTTATTTGTGATTGTATAATAACCGGTAACTTTCCTTTAGGTTCTGCTAATATGGAAGACCTTTAATATAAAAATAACTATCATGCATAACAACACAAAAAGTATAACGTTAAACCTTGGTCCGCAACATCCGGCAACGCATGGCGTACTTCGGTTAATTCTTGAGATGGACGGAGAAGTAGTCAATAATGCTGATCCTCATATTGGTTTACTTCATCGTGGTACCGAAAAGCTGATTGAGCATAAAACTTACCTGCAAGCTATACCTTACTTTGATCGCCTTGATTATGTTTCGCCAATGTGCCAAGAACATGCTTTTGCTTTAGCTACTGAATCGCTGTTAGAGTGCGAAATACCACGCAGAGCTCAATTTATTAGGGTACTATTCTCAGAACTAACAAGAATTCTCAATCATACTCTAAACATAGGCAGCCAGGCTTTAGATGTCGGGGCAACTACCCCTTTATTATGGCTATTTGAAGAGCGTGAAAAGATCATGGAGTTTTATGAGCGAGTGTCTGGCTCTCGTATGCACTCAAACTATTTTAGACCAGGTGGCGTTGCTGAGGATTTACCGGACGGCTTACTTGAAGATATTGATAAGTTCATCCAGCAATTTCCGCCTAAACTTCAAGACATTGAAAATCTGCTAAATGAAAATAGGTTATGGAAACAGCGTTTAGTGGATATTGGTGTTGTTTCACAAAAAGAAGCTATGGACTGGGGATTTTCAGGACCAATGCTTAGAGGTTCAGGCATCGCTTGGGATTTGCGTAAGTCAAACCCTTATGACGTTTATGCAGAAATGGATTTTGAAGTACCGATTGGCAAAAATGGCGATTGCTATGATAGATATTTAGTGCGTATGCTTGAAATGTATGAATCTATTAAGATAATCAAACAGTGTATAAAAAAAATACCGGAAGGAGCAGTTAAAACCGATGACCCAAAACTAACACCGCCGACAAGAGCTAAAATGAAAGAATCTATGGAAGCTATGATCCATCACTTTAAGCTTTATACAGCAGGTTACGATGTTCCAGCCGGTGAGAATTATAAGGCAGTAGAAGCACCTAAAGGCGAGTTTGGAGTATATTTGTACTCTACTGGTGGTAATAGACCTTACAGATGCCGAATAAAAGCTCCAGGATTTGCTCACTTGCAAGGTCTTGACTTCATGTCCAAAGGCCATTTAATGGCAGATGTTATTACTATTATTGCAACACTTGATATAGTATTCGGTGAGATAGATAGGTAACACTTTCATCCCGTGGCTTGGGAGAACTAGATCCAGGAAAAAGACATAAATATAAAAAGCTCCTTTATCTTGTTTTATGCTGGATCTAGTTCCCAAGCCATGGGATAATACCGAAGAGACTACTAACGCAAAAATAACACTCACTCATCCATTAAAAACATATGAATATAAAAATTATAAATTTTAGTTTTGATAAAAAAAATTTGATTCTGGCAACAGATATCATAAAAAAATATCCGCCAGAAGGGAAAAGAAGTGCCATATTACCGCTTCTTGATCTTGCTCAACGTCAAAACGGCGGTTGGCTGCCCGTTCCTGCTATCGAATATGTAGCGAATATGCTAGAAATGCCTTATATGCGTGCTTATGAGGTGGCTACTTTTTACACTATGTTTAATCTAGAGCCTGTCGGTAAGCATCATATCCAAGTATGCACTACTACCCCTTGCTGGCTACGTGGTAGCGATAGCATAATGGAAGCTTGCAAGAAAAAACTTGGTATAAAAGATAAAAAAGTGACCAAAGATCAACAATTTAGCCTAATCGAAATCGAATGTTTAGGTGCATGCGTTAATGCTCCAGTAGTACAGATTAACGATGATTATTATGAAGATTTAACGCCGGAGAAGATGAAAGATATTATAGATAAGATGCGAAATGAGTAAAATAGTTTTACTATTAATTAGATTCTACCAATACTTCATATCCCCACTGCTTGGTAATAATTGCCGCTTTTATCCTACTTGTTCAGATTATGCTAAAGATGCTATAACCTCGCACGGTAATATAAAAGGATTATGGCTTATTTTTAAAAGAATAATCAAATGCCAACCATTTTGCGATGCTGGATATGATCCTGTTCCAATTTCTATAAAAGATTCTATAATATCTGGTAAAAAAATATAAAGTTTTTAATATATATTTAGGTAATCCTCACAATTTTAATCGCAATAGAGACTCCGTCCACCAAAACTCTACGAGCTTTATAGGCAATAGGTTTTTATATCACAAAGAATACAATAACCCATAAGAAAATGGTAAGATATGGTCATAAACCATATGGATTTCAGTCAATATGTCAATAGAGAATATTATCAAATCACAAAAACAAGGAAAACTTTTTGGTTATAAATT
>CAZJDC010000051.1:0-7320 GCA_964544715.1 uncultured Rickettsia sp.
ATGGGTTATTATCAATAACTTTGACTACAAAAACATCACTTTACGTCAAGTGTTTAAAGTATTGTTTTCATAATATAGCTTCAGTTTTGCTTATGTTGTCAATTTTGCGTAGTAAGGTGAGTAGATAATTTCAAAGGTATAGGTAAGGTTTATTCTCAGGTATTTATTGATAGCTATCATAGAGTAGCGGATGCTAAACTATATACTGATAAAACAGCTATTACTGCTGCTGATATGCTTAATGACCTAGTGTTACCATGGTATGAGACTCAAGGGATACCAATACTTTATATTCTTACAGATCGTGGGTTAGAAATATAAGGGAAATATAGAGGCATCATGCTTTTGAATTGTTTCTAAGTATCGCAGGTATAGAGCATACGAATGCTAAAGCATATTCACCTCAGACTAAAGGTATGTGTGAGAGTTTTAATAAAACTATGCAACAAAAATTCTTTGATATAGCTATGCGGAAAAAGATTTATACAGATCTTGATGATCTACAATTAGATCTTGATATCTGGTGAGAGTCTTTCAATAATGAAAGACCTCATTCAGGTAAATATTGTTATGGAAAAACTCCTATGCAAACTTTTAAGGATAGTAAAAAATTAGCTGTTGAAAAGAATAATAAAATCTTGTATCTTGAATACTCATCTGACAGTCAAAACTTAACTGACAATCAGGTGCAAAATTTATAATGTCTGTAAAATCAAATCTTGACTTCTATATATGATCATTGTAACAGATCCTCCGAGGACTTACAAAAACGACGCAGCCAACTTTTCAAGTTCAACTAGTTATCATATGTTAACTCTAAAATGTACTATATCTCCATCCTGTATTTTGTATTTCTTACCTTCTAAACGCATTTTTCCTACTTCTTTGGCTTTTGCTTCACTACCAAGATTTATGTAATCTTCATAGTTTATTACTTCTGCTCTGATAAAGCCTTTTTCAAAATCAGTATGAATAATGCCTGCAGCACCTGGTGCAAGAATGCCGTCTTTAAAAGACCAACTATGAGCTTCTTTAGGACCGATCGTAAAAAAGCTTTTAAGATTTAAGAGATTATACCCCTCTTTAATTACTCTACTCAGTCCTGTTTCTTCAAGATCAATACTATTTAGAAATTCTTTTTGCTCTTCCTCATCTTCAAGCAAAGCAATATCTGCTTCTATTTTTGAAGAAATAATAACACTTTTAGCCTCTTCTTTTTTTGCTTGTTCTGCTACTAATGTTGTAAGATCGTTTCCACTTGCTGCATCATTTTCAAGCACATTACATACATACAGACTTGGCTTAGAAGTAAGTAGCTGTAATTGCTTCAAATTATCGGTTCCTAAAGTTTTATTTAGCACTCTTGCAGGTTTACCATCAGCTAGCACTTTATGAACTTCTTTTAATAGTTTTATCTGATCTGATAAAATCTTATCACCTGATTTCAAACGTTTTTCACTTGTAGAGAGTCGCTTTTCCACCGATTCTATATCGGCCAGTATTAACTCCATCTCAATTATTTCAAGATCATGGATAGGATCAACCTTATTATGCACATGCGTTACGTCCTCATCCTCAAAACAACGTAGTACGTGCAAAATTGCATCTACTTCTCTAATATTTGATAAGAACTTATTACCAAGTCCATGTCCTTTACTTGCACCTTTAACAAGCCCTGCAATATCGACAAATTCTATATAAGAAGGTATTGTCTTGTGACTACCTACCAGTCTAGCTAGCTTGTGTAAACGCTCATCTGGTACTGAAATAACTGCACTATTTGGTTCAATCGTACAAAAAGGATAGTTACTGGCTTCAGCTGCCACGCTTGCCGTTAAAGCATTAAATAACGTTGACTTACCGACATTTGGCAAACCCACAATTCCCAATTTTAGTGTCATAAATCTTTTCTTAGTAAATATAAAACTGAGTCTTTTTCATAATCATGCTTTGTAAATTCTAGCTTATATCCTAATTTTTCATACAATGGTTTAGCCTGAAAATCCATAGTTGGTAGATGTATAAAAGTACAACCACGCTCACATGCTAGATTTTCAGCTTTTTCCATTCACAAACTGCCAAAATTTTGATTTCTATAATTTTTATCTACAAATAATGAGGTATATATATAAGCCGCCCCCAAAAACTCACACCACAAATTCCTGCAATCAAGTTGTTATCTTGATCTAAGTATGAAAACGAAAAAGATTTTAAATCTTCTGTTAAGCCTTTTATTTTGCGTGCAATCTTTATTAAAAGCATCCCAAATTATAGCTGAATATGCTTTATTCATTTCTCCAGCATATATAATTTCAGAATTTTGTGTCATCTCGTGGCTTGGAACTCGATCCAGGAAAATAACTAAAAATATCAATAATATTGATATTTTTAACTGGATTACGTGAATGAATCACGGGGGTGACATCAGTAAAAATGAATCCATGCAACAATGCACGATAAGCCACTTAACCAATTTTATAAGATTGCCATACCCTTAACTTCGCATCTGTTCCTCGCAATGACAACTCTCAATGCTATTTAAACCATATTACTCTTAAATTCTTCTAGTTTATTCTCTAATATCAAATCAAAATTACCAGTTATTTTATCTATAGCTTGCTCTGCTATGATATATTCAGATTTAGGGAAATTATTAAGTACATAATCTGCTACATCTTGACTATTTTGTGGTCTACCGACTCCAATCCTAATACGACCATAATTATTACCTATAACTCCATCAATCGATTTTAAACCGTTATGCCCGCCATTTCCACCACCAATTTTAAACTTTATTCTCCCAATATCTAAATCAATATCATCATGAATAACAAAGACTTTTTCAAGAAAAATATCATAGTATGTTTTTACCGCTATCACCGACTTACCTGATAAATTCATGTCAGTAGTAGGTTTTATGAATATTAGCTTTTGCCCGTTATTAGTACTTTCAGCAATTTCACAATGAAATTTCTTCTTTATACTAAATGATGCATCATATTGCTTTGCTATATTCTCTAAAGCAATAAATCCTATATTATGCCTTGTATGCTCATACTCTTTACCTGGATTACCAAGACCAATAATAAGCATCATAGTGTTACCTGAAATGATAATAAATATAATAAATGAAAAATGAAGAGAATATTGATATGAAATAGAATGAAGATGTTTTGTACGTCATTATTCTATTTCATATCAATATTCTCTTCATTACTTTAGGACGGAGTATTTTATATGGCTTGATTTTACCCTTGTCGCTTCACTTAGCTTGTTTACAAAGCCTAGCAACAAACTAACTATTTAGTAATATTAAGTTGTTATTCTGAATCTCGCTACAAGCTTGGTGTTATTGCATGGAGACTCCCATGTCTCATTCTTAGCAACGGCGGGAATTCAGGAAGAGAAAGCATAAATACAGTCAATTTTGAAAAATAAAATCTTAGGTTATCTCGCTTTAACCTGAATTCTCACCTATGCGGGAATACAAAAGTTATTGCGCTGCTTCAGCCGTTTGTTCGCCTTCAGCTTCAGTTTTTGCACCTCTACGTCCTATTATAGTTGCCAGTACGAAATCTTTTTTTGTAGTAAAGCTACAACCTTCTGGTAGTTTTACTTGAGAAGATTTTAATGAAGTAGCAATCGGCATATTAGTAACGTCAATAGTTACATTTCTTGGGATATTATTAACATCACATAATAAAGTAACTCTTCTTTTTACTACATTAAAATACCCGCCTTTTTTAACCCCTAAAGCTCTTTCTTTCCCTTCATATACTATAGGCACTTCCATTTTTTGGGTTTTATCTTCTAAAAAGACAAAATCAACGTGACGTACTATATCCGTAACAGGATGTAATTCTACGGCTTTCGGCAATACTTTGTATTGCTTACCATCATCAATTGTTAAACTAATTAGTTGAGATATAAAAGCCGGCTTTCTATAATATTTAGTGATTTCTTTTTCTTCTAAAGAAATACTAACTGGAGTTTTTTTTGCACCATAAATAATAGCAGGAACAAGCCCCTCTCTTCTTAATGCTCTTGCTGCACCCTTACCAAATTTATTGCGAGACTTCGCTTTAAGTTCTAATATTTCACTCATTAATTTCAACACTTAAACTTATATAAAGAGGCTATAATAGTACAGTTTAATCTAAAATTCAAGTTAAATTGTACTATTATTTTTGCTGCAAAATACTATTCTATACCTAAGAACTTATGAGTTTGCACTGACAACCTCATACCGCTCTCTAACGCTAATTTTACAGCTAACTTGTTATTTTCTTTATTAAGCTCTTGATCTCCCTGATCCATAGGCTGAACAAAAACTGGTATATTGTAAGCTGTTTGTCCTATTTCAGGTATCATACTATATTCTAGAATATTTCTAGCAACAATAAATTTTACAGCACTAATTTTAGGCAATAGATCTTCTCTAATTTTGCTATAGCCGTTTTTACCTGCTTTAGGCGAGCATATTATAGACACTTCATCCGGCAAAGAGCGATATAACGTGCCGTTAGTTTCTATCTGCACCTTAAAATCTTGTTCTAATAATTTTTGGCATAATAATTCTATAGGTTGACGCATTGGCTCACCACCAGTTATCACTACCAACTTAACTGATTGTGTGTTTTTAGAATTTAAAGCCATTAGATTAACCTTAGATAACATATCATCCATTTTGATTGTTTCAAAATCTTCAAAGTCCGTATCACAAAAATCACATGTAAGATTACATCCTCCAAGCCTAATGAATATAGCAGGAACGCCTACAAATATCCCCTCCCCTTGAATAGTCTTAAAAATAGACTGCACTTGTAACTCTGATCCGTTACCTTTTAATATTCCTCTTTTAGGATTCTGCCCAAACATTTTTTATTTAATAAATAAGTGTTAATCTTAGCAATTATAACATGTTTTAAAAAAACATCTTGCAATAAATCGTAAAAACACTATCATCTAGCTTCTAATCGGTAACGTGGCTTTGGTATGCCTAAATATTACTGACAAATTCTTGTAAATACCAATTAAAGGAAAAATCATGCCTAAATTAAAGACAAAATCTGCTGTAAAAAAGCGTTTTAAACTTACCGCTAGTGGTAAAGTAGTCGCATCTCAAGCAGGTAAACAACATTTTATGCGTCGTCGTACTAAAGCTCAAATTCGTAACTTACGTGGAACTACGATACTTTGTGATCAAGATGGATATAACATCAAAAAATATTTTCTTCCATATGGTACAAATTAATTAAGGAGCTAAAAAATGACACGTGCAAAATCAGGAAAAATTTCCAAAAATCGACATAAAAAAATCCTCAAACTTGCAAAAGGTTATAGAGGTAGAGCTAATAGCTGTTTTAGAGTAGCTATTGAGAAAGTAGAAAAAGGGCTACAATATGCTTACAGAGATCGTAGAAACCGTAAGCGTGATTTTAGAGGTCTATGGATTCAAAGAATAAATGCATCGGTAAGAGAGCATGGGCTTGTTTATTCCCAATTTATGGGTGCTCTTAAAAAAGCTAAAATCGATATAGATCGTAAAGTACTTGCAGAACTTGCTGTAAATAACAATGAAGGATTCGCGAATATCGTAGAACAAGCAAAGGTACATATCTAATATAGACAATGTCGTTGCGAAACCACTTTCTACTATGGCAATCCCATATTCAATACTGCATTGTGCTTTGTCAAATTATCTTGTAATTGTCTCGTAATGACGTTATTTATGCACTTTTGTTGACAAATTTAAAATATTTCATTATAAGTATACCGTAAATACTTCAAAAGTGTTGTAAGCTAAATAAGCGGCAATTCTGCACGTAAGCATAGGTAAATCCCAAAATTTGACGTGCCAAATTTGCAGTATTAAAGGTATAATTAATTTTTGTTTGGATAAATATTATGAAGCGTACATTTCAACCTAGTAATTTAGTAAGAAAAAGAAGACATGGTTTTAGAGCTAGAATGGCTACTGTATCTGGAAGAGCAATTTTAAGAAACCGTCGTGCTAAAGGCAGAAAAAAACTATCCGCATAAATAATAATCTGACCTATTCCATTGTTGATCAACTCTTTAAAAAATCAAAAGGAATTTGAGCTTATAAATAAGCTTGGTAAAAAATTTCATGAACAATATTTTATTTTGGTGATAGCAAAGAATATTCCCAAAATATTTCTTAAATCAAAATACAATATTTTTCTAGGGATAAAAGTTAGCAAAAAGCTAAATAAAAAGGCTGTAGTGCGTAATAAAATTAAAAGACGCATAAAACATCTTATTAGACTTATTTGTAACAATACTAATTTTAAAAAACTTGCTATGATAATTATTCCAAGAAAGAGCTTTGATACAGTAGATTTTTCAGTATTAAATCACGAATTGAGCAAAATAATTTTAGATTTTTACAATTCAAAAAAATAATAAACTATATTGAGTTGTAAGATTCTACACTTGATCTGACAGTAAGAGATTGATTAAGCATCAAAGGAGCTTTCAGATAAGTAAGAATTAATAGACTTATCTTTAGCAATTTTAATACTTTCCTTGAAAGTTTGCATAGAAGTTTTTCCATCACAGAACTTTCCAGAATGAGGTCTAGTATTATTATATTTGTTTAAATATTGATCTAAGTCAATCTGTAATTGTAGAAATTGACATTTAATTATGATATATACTAAAAATAGTGTATTAAAAAATACAGATAAAAAAATGACGGATCATAATGACTTAAATCAAAAAATAATAAAGCCAAAACTAGGATTATTGGAACTAGCAAAAAGTTTAGGGAGTGTATCATCAGCATGTAAGGCAATGGGATATAGTAGAGATAGTTACTATAGATTTCAAGAATTATATGGAACAGGAGGAGAAGAAGCTCTATACGAAATAAGTCGCAAGAAACCAATAATGGCTAATATGGTAGATCCTATGGTAGAAAAAGCAGTAATTGATATGGCAATAGAATTATCCATTCTATGGTCAGTTTAAGATTATCAAATGAGCTTAAGAAGAGTGAAATCCTTGTATCACCTGAAGGGATGAGATCAATTTGGTTACGTAATGATTTAAACAATATCAGTAAAAGACTGAAAGAATTAGAAGCGAAAATGGCACAAGATGGTATTGTTTTTACGGAAGCACAACTGCATGTACTAGAGAAGCCGTCGTAATGACAAAGAAGCGTGTAGAGAAATCGATAACTCACCATTCTGGTTATTTAGGTTGTCATGATACTTATTATGTCGGTAATTTTAAAGGTCAGGTTTATTCTCAGGTATTTATTGATAGTTATAGTAGAGTAGCTGATGCTAAACT
>CAZJDC010000052.1:0-7243 GCA_964544715.1 uncultured Rickettsia sp.
TTAAAACCTGCATCTTTTAACTAATTTATAACCAAAGTACTATTATCAATATACCTGTAACCCACTATTTATCAGCTATAGAACCATGGTGAATACGAAACTAGCGTTATATAATACAACAAATATTGTAAACGCTTACCAAATTGTGGAAACTGAGTTTTTTAAAAGTAATTTTAGTTTGAAAGAAATTATACCAAAGCTATTTATGAGACTTTTTAAGTCAGTAACTAAAGATCTTCCTTTTGTTGGAGCTCTAATCGATATATTAGAATATATAATTTATTGTTGGTTAAAAGCAAGATAAGATAGAAAACTTAAGAATAACGTAATTAGTATAAATGATATTCTTCACCATAAAATGGGAATGAAAGATATAGAGGATTATTTTAATATAATGACTATCATTATAACATATGCACGTAAAAATGACGTAATAAATCCTGAAAAAGTCAAAGAAATTCAGAACTTATTACAAATAACAGGATATAAGATATACGATGCAGCAAAAAATATTGCACTTCCTAAAACTGTATAGAGTTGTGATAAAGATAATATAATCGTGCAGTTAGCGTTAAAAGATTCTATTGCTTTTGTTAATTATTTATATACAAACCGTGACGATAGATTGAATGACGATTTTGAACGGCACACTAGATGCATTATTCACTCACACTAACAAAAAGTGAAATGAGTTATAGAATTTTACCTATTGTCATATAATTTTTCATTACCTAACACAACTTATGATAGTATCTAGATACTTATAAAAAGTTATATTTCTAACAGACTTTGTAGTTTCTCTTTAATTTTCGGTAATTTGCTTAAGTCATTTCCAGCAGCTTGGGCGATGCTAGGCTGCCCTCCTCCACCGCTACCACCTAAGAATAAAGATAGTTCTTTTGCGATTAAACCTGCGTTAAATCTATCTGATATAGCTTTACTTATTGCTACTGTAATAGATAATTTAGAGTTATTGTTTCCAACATATACTACTACTAAATTTTCTGCTTTTTTAGTCAAATGTTCAGCAGATTGACGCAAAATTTTATTGTCTAAGTTTTCTATATAATGATAAATTAAATTAACTTCTTTGATCTTTTCAGCTTGTTTTCCAATCTGTTCTAAACTTAAATCTAACTTAGCTAAGTAAGTTTTCTCCAATTCCTTTGCAATCTCTTTATTACGCTCTAAAATATTGTTAACTTTACTGACAAGCTCGTTTTTATTAGTTTTTAAGATATTTTCGATATTTTTCAGTAGTACCTCTTTTTCTCTAATTAGCTTAATTACAAACTCACCGCAAACGGCTTCAATTCTACGAATACCTGCTGCAATAGCCGATTCGCTGGTAATTTTAAAACAACCAATATCACCGGTATGCTTGACATGGGTACCGCCACATAGCTCAAGCGAAGTTTCGCCCATCTTAACTACTCTAACTTCAGAATCGTACTTCTCACCAAATAATGCCATAGCTCCTTGTTTTACTGCATCTTCGGTAGACATAAGCGTAGTATCTACTTCGTGATTATCTCTGATAATCTCATTTACCTTATCTTCAATTAAAATAATTGCTTCAGGCGTTAAAGCTTTAGGGTGACTAATATCAAATCTTAAATAGGAAGTAGCAACAAGTGCTCCTTTTTGCGTAACATGTTTGCCAAGTACCTGATGCAATACTGCATGAAGTAAGTGTGTTGCTGAATGGTGAATTCTTAGATTTTGTCTATATTTAACATTAATACTAAAATTAGCATTTTCATTTGTAGTAACTTGACCTTTTTTTAAGATACATTTATGAACTATTATAGAGCCGAGAGATTTTAGAGTATCTACTACCTCTATCTCACAATTTTGGGTTTTAATTACTCCGATATCGCCCATCTGACCACCTGACTCGCCATAAAAAGGGGTTTGGTTGGCTATTAAGAGAAACTGCGTATCTATTTCACTAATATTGTTAACTAAAGTATTATCTTTAATTAAAGCGATTACTTTTCCATCAGCTTCATTAAGGTTATAGCCTAAAAACTCTGTACTACCATAGATTGCTTTAATATCAAACCATATCTGATCGGTTTTAGATTCACCCGATCCAAGCCAAGATTTTCTAGCACGCTCTTTTTGTTCTAGCATTTGCTGCTCGAATCCTTGCTGATCAACAGCAATATTTCGATTTTTTAAAATATCCTCCGTCAAATCAAGAGGAAATCCATATGTATCATATAATTTAAATGCTACGTCACCTGATAATCTACCGCCTGCATTGAGGTTTTCTGTTGCTTCGAAAAGTAATTTTAAACCTCTTTCCAAAGTAGTTTTAAATCTAATTTCTTCTTGCTCTAATATACTACTTATAAAGCTTTCGGCTCTTTTAAGTTCAGGGTAAGCATTGCCCATTAAATCAACAAGCTTCGGCAGTAATTTATACATTAAAGGCTCTTTGCTCCCTAGCATATGAGCGTGACGCATGGCTCTTCTCATAATACGGCGTAACACATAACCACGTCCCTCATTTGATGGCACTACTCCATCAGCTATCAAAAAGCTACAAGCTCTTAAGTGATCAGCAATAACGCGGTATGAGAATTTTGCCTCCGCTTCTACTGTCACCTTTAATATATTTGCTGTGAAGCTAATTATTTCTTGAAATAAATCTATGTCATAATTATTATTAACATGCTGAAGTACTGCCGTTATACGCTCGAGGCCCATGCCGGTATCAATTGACTTCTTAGGTAACTCTATTCTGGTTTCTTTATCAATCTGATCATATTGCATAAATACCATATTCCAAATCTCGATAAAGCGGTCACCATCTTCATCTGTGGTACCAGGCAAACCACCGTATATTTGCTCACCATGATCATAAAATATTTCCGAACAAGGACCACAAGGACCAGTATCACCCATTGACCAAAAATTATCGTTTGTTTTAATTCTGATTATGTGGTCATCCGAAAACCCTGCTATTATTTTCCAATAAGAAGCTGCTTCGTCATCAGTATGATACACTGTTGCATAAAGCTTATCCTTTGATAGCTCAAACTCTTTGGTTAGCAAATGCCAAGCATAATATATAGCCTGCTCTTTAAAAGAATCACCGAAAGAAAAATTACCAAGCATCTCAAAAAACGTATGATGTCTTGCAGTATAGCCGACATTCTCAAGATCGTTATGTTTGCCGCCTGCCCGCAGCGATTTTTGACTTGTTACCGCTTTGTCGTACGGTTTGTTTTCTTTCCCAGTAAAAACATTTTTAAACTGCACCATACCAGAATTAACAAACATAAGACTTGGATCGTTATGAGGAATGAGCGAACTGCTACTTACATGCGTATGATTATTTGCTTTAAAGTAAGATATGAATTTACTTCTAATTTCTTCAGTGGTAAATTTAGACATATGTATTATAATAAGTATTAATTATACTTTGGATAGACGAGTATATAATGGATTGTGATTTAAATAAACTTAATTTATGAAAAATATTTTTGATTTTCTTAAACTTAAAAAAAATATTGTAGTTTTATTAGGCAATAAAGGCATTTTTCTTAGTGCTTTTCTCGGTGATAAAATATTAGATAAATTATTTATTCCTTCTGAGCAACAAACAGATATATATCTATATAAAAGTTTTTTGAGTAAATTCCCTAAAAGCGATATTTACTTTTTACTTGATAACACTGAATGCAAGATGCGTCATGATCAGTTGCCAGTATTGGAATCTATAGTCAAGATAGATCCTATTGAGCAATTTATTACAGGATATTTTGAAAAAGAAGATATTATAGCTCACTGTATTTATGAAATTGTTGCTAAGCCAAGCGAGATTTGGTCGCTTTTAATTATGTCATCTCCTTTTAAACCTCCTTTAAGTGATATAGTTTCATGCGTCATAGAAAATAGATTGTTTAATTTTAAGGGAATGTATTTCCTAGCATTAGAACTACAAGTTATTATCAATAAACTTGTTCAAAATGTAGAAAATAATAAATATGCAAACTATTTTCAAATTTGTGCCTTTGCTACACAAGCTAGTGGTATAAAGTTCTTTATTAAACATAAAGATAATATAATTACCATTAAAAATTTTGAATATCCATTTGATAAGACAGCTAGTTATATTCAAGGTACTATAGAACAGGAAATTAATGACTGTTTTATACTTTTTAAAAACTATATCATTAATCTTAATAGAGAAGTTTGCATTATTCTAATAGTAGATGAAGAATTAAAATCTTTATTAGAGCCTATAAACTTTGAAGGTTATCGTGTAATCTTTGTTCCAGTTGATAACATATTAAACGAACAGAATCTAGAGAATACTCGGCTTATAGATACAAATATCAGTAAATTACTTATCAAACACAGAAATTTTCCTGCTTCTAATAATTACCTAAAATCAATAAAAAAATTAACTATTATAAGAAGCTTAACATTTAAATTATCTGCTGCATTACTTGCGACATTAATAATTACTGCTGGTGTTATAAAATATCGTACAGATATAAATTATAAATATACTAAATCTATTAATGAAAAATATCATGCCACGAATCAAGAATATGATAATATAAAATATAAATATCCATACATTAAAAATACTACTAGTCTTGCTGACTTATACGTAATAGAAAAATTACTGGAAGCACCAGTACCATTACCATTTGAATTACTTAAAAAACTTATTATTACCCTTAACCCCTCTTTTAAAGTAAAAGAAATCAAATGGGAATTAACAAATATAGATAATATTTTACTGGTCTCAAAAAGACATTTATTAATTAAACTATTACTTACTTATAATACTCAAGGTATCTCATTAGATGAGTCAATAAAAATGCTTAATGATCATGTGACAAGCGTAAAAAATAAATTACCTCATTTGCATATAGATTATGTTATATATAAGGATAAAATAATTGATATATCAAATAAAGTAGAAATCCCTTTGTTTGTTAGTATCATTGACGCAAAAACTTAAATTATTTAAGGTAAAGGCAATGTTTCAAAAATATATCGTGTATTTAAAGAATCTTATATTTTTTCAATTTATTATATATTTTTTCTTAATTTCATTAACTGGTTGGGTAATAAAAGGTTTACAGCAAGAATATACACAATCGATTCTTAATAAACAATTAGCTCAAGAAAGTCTAACTGAAGCAATATTAAAGCTTTATTCCGTGCTAAATTCTAAGGAAGAAATTTTAGAATCTTATAAGAAATATGTCGATTTAAGTTTACCAAATAAAGTAACCTGCTTAAATTATCAGGAATTGATTCTTAAAATAAATGGTTTAAGCAAAAAATATAATTTACGAGAGCCTATAGATATATCAATAAATTCAGTCTTGTTAAAAAACAATATTCCAGTAATCGAAAACAAAAACGAAAATATTCGTGTAAATAATTACAGTATAAATATAAAATATGCAGCTGTGGATTTGATAACTTTCCTAAAAATATTGCATGAAATATATTCTTATATGCCGCCTAACACTCTTATATCATTTGTAAGAGTACGCAATGAAGAAGTATTAACACCTAAAAATATTTACAAACTTTCAGTAGCTCACCCTCCTAATCTTATTTATGCCCAATTAACATTATATATACGAGCATTATCTTCAACATGTATAATATAGATACTACTTTATTTAAAAAAGATATTACTAATAATTTTATTAATAACCTTACTGAAATTACTTGCTTAACTCTTGCAAATATGCTTGCTATAGATTATACGTTAAGACTTAATTCAAAACCTGAAGCTAAAAAATATGTAAATACATGTATTTTAAGACTTAAAAATTACTTAAGGTTACGTGTTATTAATGATGATAGTTTTTCTCTCGCTTTAAAGTTATTTGTAATTCTGATTACTCCAGAAGATGAAAATAATCAAAATATTTCTGAACAATCGCAAGATATCGTAGCAGAAAATCTCGTAGAGATGTATTTTGGAGATGAAAAAATCAGTAGCGAAGAAAAATTAAAAATTAAAAATGTGTTTAAAGTTCTTTTAAAAGAAAAGAATTTTGACGAAATAATTAATTATGCACAATCGCACGTAAAATTATTTCGTACGTCTTTAAGATATGGCATAAATAAGTATAAAACTCCTAACGAAATAAGCGTTTATATACAACAAGAATTCAGTAAAGTATTAGCAATATCTTCAGAATTTATAAGAAAAAGTAATGTCTTTAAACAAACTACCGGTAAAATTGCCGGTGCTGCTTGTGCACTTTTAGTTGGAGCGATTAGCGTTGCAACAGCAGGAGCAGCTTTTTCCATTGTAGTCCTGCCTATTTCAATTTTTGCCGTGAAATATGCTCCTAAAATTGGGGAAAAAATTGGAGAACTAATTTTAAATAACGACAAAGCAATAAAACTAGAGCAGAATAATATCAATCAAATTATAGCAAAAATATCTAATAACAATGAAAATTTACTATCTCAAGAAAAAAAACAAAATATTCAAAAAAGGATAATAACAACACCATCTAAAGTAAATGTCAAATTAGATAAAAAACTAAGACATGAAAAACATAGATAAAATAAATTAATTAGCTAAATATAATATATCAAAGCGTTTTTTATCAACAAGCAACTAAGTTTTAGGAACTTCTGGGTATTATAGAAGTTAAGATTTGATCTTACATACACTATAAATTTTGTACCTGATTATTAGTTAAATTTTGAATGTCAGACCATGTAATAGTTGAGATTTAATCTTACATTTAGTAAAATAAGATAAATATTAAATGGAGGATTAGAGATACATCTAAATCAAAAAATAATAAAGCTAAAACTAGGATTATTGGAACTAGCAAAAAGTTTAGGGAGTGTATCATCAGCATTTAAAGCGATGGGATATAGTAGAGATAGTGACTATAGATTTCAGGAATTATATGCAACAGGAGGAGAAGAAGCTCTATATGAAATTAAGTTGCAAGAAACCAATAATCGCTAATAACGTAGATCCTCTGATAGAAAAAACAGTAATTGATATGGGTGTGCCAAGAGGAAAGTGCGTAAAAATCAGTCGGTGATCCGATTTATGCAAAGTCTAACCAACAGCATAGCAACTATTGCATTACAGGAGATGACAAATGTGATGAAGCCAATTAGAAGCAACATATTAAGGCTACAACGCAAGTAAAGGTGTTGAGCCACGGAAAATATACAAGATCATAGAGGTCGACTTTGTCCATAGTGCGGAAGGCAGCATGAA
>CAZJDC010000053.1:0-7195 GCA_964544715.1 uncultured Rickettsia sp.
TAAAGCAATCATAAGATTACTTCCAATAAACTATTATAATAGTTATTATCTCACTCCTATTAAGTCTACTTTTAGGACTAGATTTGTTGTTATTTTGAGTAATTGAGTTTGTTTGCTTATCTAATTCTTGAAAAGAATCATCGACGTAGCAAAATATTTCTGTAAAATCTATGCTCATAGGTTATTGCTATCTATATTATTTTTCAATAACCTATCAACTATTTTCTAATTCTGTAAAGATACTACCTTAGTTTAAAACCTGCATCTTTTAACTAATTTATAACCAAAGTACTATTATCAATATCCCCATAACCCACTATTTATCAGCTATACAGAACCATGGTGAATACAAAATTCGCGTTATATAGCTTATTCTTTGAGTTTAATTCTTCTTTTAATTTATAACCAACAAGTTTTCCTTGTGTTTGTGATTTGATAATATTTTCTATTGGCACATTGACTGAAATCCATAAGGTTTATGAACATATCTTACCATTGTCTTATGGATTCTTGTATTCTTTTTGGTATAAAATCCTATTCCTATAGGGCTATGAGAGTGTTGTGGCGGACGGACTAATAGTCTTCTCAACAATTACAAATGCTACACAAATAGGATAATCATCAGAAAGGGAAAGATGGATATTCAAAAGAGGCAGTTTTTGAGTATAGACTGAATCTAACTTTACTATCGGCTTGCCTAATTCATCATTAAGCACTGTGATATCTTTTACATTAATACCCCGCCCTATACCAATACCAAAAGCTTTACTAATTGCCTCTTTAGCCGCAAAACGCTTTGCCAAAAAAGCAGCACGTCTTTCTTTCTTTAACAAAGCAAATTTTTTTAATTCTTCGGTAGTTAAAATTCTGTTAGAGAAAATTTCTGGATATAGATTTATTATCTTTTCAATTCTAGGAATCTGTACTATATCCGTACCAATACCTATAATCATTTATTTATCTTCAAAGTCTTCACTGGTTTCTTCAGTAAAAATTTGATCATCTAAATCAGAATAATCTTCTCCAATATAAACTTCTGGTAAATATTCAAATCTTTCTTCTAAATCTTCTGACTCATCTTGTTCAACAATAGGTTCTATTCTACTTCTTGTACGTAGGCTATTAATAAAATCTTGTTCTAACTGAGCTACTGATACTTTTCCGGCAGCAATTCTGCGTAATGCAATAACTGGAGGTTTATCACGCTTGTCTTTTTTGTTTTGATTAGTTTCTATTTTATACTTTAATAACTTAGCATATCTAGTTGCATAAATAACTAGCTGAAACCTATCAGGTATAACTTTACTACAATCTTCTGTTGTAATTCTTGCCATTATTTTCTCCATCAAAATAATAAATTTTTTGCGTCATCTCATGGGATTAGTTGTGTCATGCCTGTGGAAGCAGGAATCCAGCAATAAACAAATTGAACATACTAAATTTTTAATATTAAAGGCTCAATTTATTTTGCTTTTGATGGATCCCCGATTTTATCTAGGATGACATAACGTATTATACTCTTTGTATATCCGCACCGCAATTATTTAATTTCTTTTCTAAAGTCTGAAATCCGCGATCTAGATGATATATACGGTGCAGTATTGTTTCACTACTAGTACTTAAGCCTGCTAATATCAGAGATACCGAAGCTCTCAGGTCACTTGCCATCACTTCTGCACCTTTTAAGCTTTCAACACCTTGTACTATTGCCTGATTACCTCGTACTGTTATATCCGCACCCATCCTACATAATTCAGGTACATGCATAAAACGATTCTCAAAAATATTTTCAGTAATTATTGAAGAACTTTTACTAAGTGTCATAAGACTCATGAATTGTGCTTGTAAATCTGTAGCAAACCCTGGATATGGATTAGTTTCTAAATTTACGGCATTTAATTTATCTACATAAGTTACCTGTACTCCATTATCTATAGGCATAACTTTTATACCTGTTTCAATGAGTTTTAAAGCAATATTTTCTATAATATGATAATCAATGCCACAAAGTTTTAAATCACCTTGAGTAATAGCTGCTGCAAACATGTAAGTACCCGCTTCTATACGATCAGGCAATACCGTATAACTTGCTTCATGTAAAGAATCTTTACCATTTATCCTTATTGTACTAGTACCAATTCCAGAAATATCTGCACCCATTTTATTAAGACAGTTACATAAATCAACTACTTCAGGCTCTCTAGCACAGTTAAATAATAATGTTTCGCCATCTGCTAGAGAGGCTGCAAGGATTGCATTGATAGTAGCTCCAACTGAAATGTTATCAAAAATGAAATGAGTACCTCTGAAACGTCCTATAGTGGAAGCGTTAATATAACCATCTTCAATTGTAATTTCAGCTCCCATAGCTCTTAAAACCGCAATATGAAGATCTACTTGTCTAGCTCCAATCGCACAACCACCTGGCAGAGAGACCTTTGCTTTACCATAACGGCTAAGTAGAGGACCAAGCACCCAAATAGATGCTCTCATCTTACGAACTATCTCATAATCTGCCGTTAAGTTGTTGATATTTGAGGTATTAATTACTAATTCCAACTCGTCTTCATGTTCTATTATTTCAATATCTGCTCCATGACTTTTGAGCAATTTTGTCATAGTACTAACATCTGTTAATTTCGGAACATTAGTAATATGTAGTTTATCAGTCAGTATAGAAGCTGCCATAATAGGAAGCACTGCGTTTTTAGCACCGCTAATATTGATAATACCTTTAAGAGGTTTACCGCCGTGAATAATTAATTTTTGCATAAATATTTTGTAATATTATTCCCGCGGAGGCAGGAATCCAGAAAACATAACCATTAATATTAAATATATACATATTATGACAAAAGAAACATATCAAAAACAAGCTTTTTATATGTTTAACTTGATTCCCGCCTCCGCGGGAATGACATCAATAAGCTGCATAAAGTTTACATATTATTACATGAAAGTCAGTAGACGAAATTTTATTTTGGAAAAGCGCAAGGCATTTTGCAGATGATCACCGCAGCGTGCACATTAGTACGTAAGGATGACCATGAAAAGACAACGCCGCCAATTTTTCAAATAAAACGAGTATGCTATACGTCCAAGTTCACAACGTTTAACGCATTCGATTGTATGAACTGCCTACGAGGTTCGACTACATCCCCCATTAGCGTTGAGAATATTCCTTCAGCTTCATCGATTTCTGCGACTCTTACCTGCAATAAAGTTCTTCTTGCAGGGTTAAGGGTAGTATCCCATAATTGATCGGAATTCATCTCGCCAAGTCCTTTAAAGCGTTGAACACTGATACCTTTTTTACCACAATCTATAATGGTATTTAGCAATATGCTAGGAGTTAAAATATCAAATTCTTGGGTTTTTACTACAAGCTTTAATTGCTTATTAAATATATCAAAAATTTTTAGAGCAAGTTTTGATATATTTATAAACTCAAATGATTCTAACTGCTCTCTTAGCAATATTTTACGCTCTTTTAAGCCTCTACTAAAACGGAAAAATTCTATTTTATTTTCATGTTTTAAAACTTTCCAATCTGTTTTATCAGGTGATTGCTCTAAACTATTTAACACGTTTAAAGATTTTTTAATCCTTGAATCGCTTTCATTATCAAATATTTTATTATTAAGTAGATCGTGAATTGCCAAAATTTCAGTGATAGAGTGGTTAAACTTTTTACTAGCATGATCAAGTAAGCTATTGAATTTTATTACCTTACTCATTAACACTTCTAGTGTTTCGTTCGCCAGATGTACTTTATTATCTAAAGCTAGAGTAGCATCACTAATTGCTGATTTTACTAAATAATCTTGCAATTCTTGCTCATTTTTTAAATAAAGTTCACTTGCCCCTTTTTTTACTTTGTAAAGAGGTGGTTGTGCTATATATAAATATCCTTTATTTATTAGCTCTGGCATATGGCGATAAAAGAAAGTAAGCAATAAAGTTCTAATATGCGATCCGTCAACGTCAGCATCGGTCATAATAATAACTTTATGATATCTCAGTTTTTCAAGAGAAAATTCTCGGTTATCAACGCCTGTTCCAAGAGCTGTAATTAACGTACCAATTTGGTCCGAACCAAGCATTTTATCAAACCTTGCACGCTCAACATTTAGGATTTTACCACGCAGAGGCAATATAGCTTGAATTTTGCTATCCCTACCCTGCTTTGCTGTACCACCCGCTGAGTCTCCCTCTACTATAAATAGCTCAGAAACTGCCGGATCTTTGGCATGACAATCTGCAAGCTTACCAGGTAAGTTCGATACTTCTAAGACTGATTTTCTTCTAGTGAATTCTCTTGCTTTTCTAGCAGCCTCGCGAGCGTTAGCTGCTTCCATAATCTTATTAATAATTAGCTTTGCATCAGCTGGATGTTCTTCAAACCATTCAAAAACCTTAGTATAAACAGCATTTTCAACAATAGGACGTACTTCAGAGCTTACTAACTTATCTTTAGTCTGAGAGGAAAATTTAGGGTCAGGAACTTTAACAGAAAGTACGCAACATAGCCCTTCTCTAGTATCTTCACCGCTAAAAGCATTCTTCGCTTTTTTGTTAAGACCGATATTTTCAAGATAAGAAGTAATAACACGTGTTATTCCTGATTTAAACGCACTAAGGTGAGTTCCGCCATCACGTTGTCTAATATTATTGGTAAAGCACAATATATTCTCATGATAAGAATCATTCCAGTGCATAGCAAGCTCAATACTTATACCACATTCAGCCTGATCGGTATTCACTGTTATACATGAATGAACAGCATGTTTTGCACGATCTAAATATTTTACGTAAGCTTCAATTCCGCCTGTATAATAAAATTCTACTTCTTTTACTTCTTCAAATCTATTATCTGTTAGTAAAATCTTTACTCCAGAATTTAGGAAAGCAAGCTCACGAAGCCGATGTTCTATTATGTTAAAATCAAATTCTATATTAGTAAAGGTTTCAACTGATGGGAAAAATGTAACTTCTGTACCTTTTTTATCTACATTTTCTTTAACAACTGCAAGCGGTACTTCTGTTATCCCGTTATTAAATCTAATAAGATGCTCCGTATTATTACGCCAAATACGTAGCTCAAGCCAATCAGAAAGAGCATTTACGACTGATACACCAACACCATGCAGACCACCAGAAACCTTATACGAATTTTGATCGAACTTACCACCAGCATGTAGCTGCGTCATAATTACTTCAGCTGCTGATATACCCTCTTCCTCATGAATCTCAACAGGTATACCTCGCCCATTATCAGATACGGTTACCGAACCGTTTTTATTTAATACCACTCTTACTAAATCACAATAACCAGCTAGTGCTTCATCGATAGCATTATCGACTACCTCATAAATCATGTGATGTAAACCAGATCCGTCACCAACATCACCAATATACATTCCAGGTCTTTTTCTTACAGCTTCAAGCCCCTTTAAAACCTTAATAGAATCAGCACCATATGATGGTTCATTCCACTGTTTTTCAAATTCCGACATAATATTTTTTATTTGTTGCTAGAAACAATAAAAATAATTATAACGGAACTTATGAGAATAGTAAATTAGTTTCGTAAAAGAAAATATTATGAGATAACAATGGATAAATTAAAGTTAAAAAATATTTTCGATGTGATGGATGATTATGACGTATTTTTGTTTGATCTTTGGGGCGTAGTAGTCGAAGGTGAACACACATACCATAATGTTGTGCAGAACATTAATAAAATTATTGAAAATAAAAAAGTATATTTTGTTACTAATGCTCCAAGAAATATTTTCTCTTTGCATCAGACACTAAAATCTTGGGGATTAAACGCTGAACCAGAAATGATTATGAGCTCTGGTGCAGTAGCAGTGCAGATGATTTTAGAGAGTAAAGAATGTTTTGGTATTGAAAAACCGGTAATATATCATTTAGGTCATCTAGAAAATGATATCATAAACGGCATACAATGCCCTATCACTGATGATATTCAAAAAGCTAATATTCTCTTGATGACAATTTATAGAGATGAAAGTGAAAATTTAGACTTAAACGAATTTGATGAGTTATTTAAAATTATCGTAGAACGTAAGATAGTTAATATTTGTGCTAATCCTGATCTTGGAATAAATCAACACGGAATTTATAGATATTGTAGCGGTTATTATGCCAAAAAAATAAAACATCTGGGCGGTAAAGTAATCTATAGCGGTAAACCTTACGAAGAAATATACAGCAAAGTTTTGCAAGAGTGTCATAATATTCCTAAAAATCGTATGTTAATGATTGGCGATACTTTCTATACCGATATACTTGCAGCTAATTGGCTTGGAATAGATTCAGGGTTAGTATTAACAGGAAATTCTAGAGATTATCATCTTGAATTTGATAATCTCGACGACAAGCTATTTAATTTAAGAAAAGCTGCTAAAAAACAATCGGTTATGCCAAGTTTTGTAGTGAGCTTGCCGTAACATATATATCATTCCCGTTAAGGTGTTATTGTGTGGATCACAAAAAGCCCTCTGTGTCATCCCGTGTCTTGTCCACGGGATCCAGTTATAAAAAATACAAATATAAAAGCTCGATTTATCTCGCTTTAACCTGGATTCACGTATACGCGTGAATGACACCCAAGGGTGTTTTGCGATCCATGCAACAATACCCGTCACAGGATGACAATAATATAACAAATACTATTGATGTTATATTATTAATCTGCTATAAAAAAACCTTTAAGCGGTCGTGGCGAAATTGGTAGACGCACAGCATTGAGGGTGCTGTTCTGTAAAAAGATTGGAAGTTCAAGTCTTCTCGACCGCACCATTTTTTTATCCTCTAGGCTTCTATACTTAATCATCGCCCTTGCTACTGCCGGTAGACTATAAACTAGAGAAAAGCTTTCTATTTTATATCTCACTACATGACAATTTTTCATTTTAGCACCTCTGGATGTTGGAATATCGAGGACAACAACTGTATCCCAACGTACTAATTGAGTAGAAATATTATATAAGATATTAACCAATGTATCTAATCCCACACGAAATATACTATTTTGCCTATAACCATGTTTTTTGATAACTATCGGTTCATCTAAAACTATAATTTCTCCAGTGTGATAAGCTAGGCAAAATACAATAGACAATATTTGCATCAATGTATCTAATCATAAATCATTAGTAATATGAGT
>CAZJDC010000054.1:0-7182 GCA_964544715.1 uncultured Rickettsia sp.
GTTATACCAGGCTTGTTTGCATCACAATTCCCTCCGGGTGCTTTCATATCAATACTACGCATTATATAGCCATATGCTGTATCAGATTCTAAATACCCATCTGTAGTAGTCGGCAACGAGGCACAAGAATCTCCAAAACCGGCAAAACTAGTTAAAGCAAAACCTTCCAAACAAACTACAATAATAATTTTTATAAAATTATGGATTTTCATCAGAACCGCTATTTATTTTTTTGCTTCTATTATCAATTGTTCCATCATTTCTCTCGGTTGCTTTATCTTTGGCTCTACCGCCACCGCTACGATATAACTCTTCTGTTTCTTTCTCAAACGCTGCTCTTCTATCACGAATCTGGGCATTTCGCACCTCTTGTTTTACGTATCCTGCCTCACCTATCTTTAATTCATGACTTTCTTGTTCGGTAAATTTTCTGTCATTATCAAGCCCTCTGATAGTACGTGTAACTCCAAGATTTTCATCTAAATTAAGTTCCGGTTCCACCTCAGTGGTATGTTTTACTCTTGGCTCTTTTTGTGCTTCTTTCTGAGATTCAGGCACAGATTCTTTAATTTCTTTTGCGATATTAAGCTTACTTGATACATCTTCAAACTGATCTTCTGTAGTACTTCTTACAACTTCTGCTGCACTTACTTTCGGTGGCTCAGTTTTAATAGCAGTATCAATGTGTGTCGAAACTGTCGTTGGTTGGGACACAGGTGCTTCTATAGGTTTTCTATTGCTAAAACTAGTATCAAGCACTTCTTCAGGCATATTACTTGGTGTTGCCGTATCACCTACACTTTTACCAACAACACTTAGTGCAAAAGATGGAGTTGCAGTCGTAGTAGACGGTTCTATAAGACCACTTGATGTGAAAGAATCACCTCCTTCACTACCGCTGCCACCACTAGTTTTTATTACATCACCGGCTCTTCCACCTTTAGTACTGAGTACATCACCGCCCACACCACCTTTGGTAGCGAATTGATCAAGACCTTTGGTTGAGGCACCCACTGCAGCAAGCCCTGCCATTGCGGCTTTAAATATTGCTTGCGGTTTTATGGCAACATTGCTAAGAGCTACCCCTTCCGTCATATCTGCTGCAAAATTAGCTAGCTGACTACTAAAATTATACATTAGATATAATGTAAAACAGGCTGTAACTAGAGCAAGTAAAATATCTTTAATCTTCTCAAAAAGTACTTTAGGAGAAACAAAGAACATCCCCGGACCTAAAATTACTCCTGATAAAAACTGGAATTTAGAAAGGAAGCTACTCGTACTACTATCTCCCGGTTTTGGATTACATTTAGTATCTGCATCAGCTGCCTTTGGATCACAAGTCTCATTTGGTTTACTACCAACTATTTGTTCTACACTATCTTTGGCAAAGTTAAAAGCTGTTGAAATTGGATTATTTAACATAAAGCCTAAGCTATTTTGACAACTAGCCGCGTCAGCTTTACTATATTTAGTCCAATCATTATCAACAAAAAATACTAGAACATCCCTTTTTAAAGTTTGTTCCTGCAAGACACTCTCTACACTATTATGAATCAATTTACTTTGATATTGGCATTTTCCGTAAAAACCAAAATCATAAACCGTAAACATAATAATCATAAAAGTAACTACTACCATAGGCTGAAGCAAAAACGAAATCATCAGCTTAACCCAACTATCGAAATAACCCCGCGTATAGTCAAATAAAAACATCGGCACAAAAAGAGGTGCTAAAATACCAAGTATTACTATAGATACCATACACATAATAGTGGCATTAACCATAAAGGCAGCCACTGAGATCACAAGCAACGGATAGGCAAGAGCTAGTGATACTAACATCATATTACCAGATATTATAGCCGGTATTAGTAGGTAGATATATGGAGGGGCACTAAAGCTAAAAAAGTCAAAATTTGCAAAATTATGGCTTTTATAAATATTCTCTACCAATAGCGTAGATAACATATCTAACCCCAAATAATGGGCTACACGACAATCTAATGCGTCCCATAAGGCAATATATGCAACACTATTATCATATGAAATATCCGGACTATTAAATTTACATAATCCAGATGGTGCCGCATTCATAACCCAGCTTGCTAATCCGTTTATACCATTAAGCAAGAAAGGAAATGCCCACTGAATCATCCCATCCATATGGTCATAAGGGGAAGTACTACCAGGTGTTATGTTCAACCCTATTGAAAAATAAGTTACAAATATTATTTTCAATATAAAGTTTATATACTCATTTTTTGGTGGAACTTGACCTGAAAGAAGTATCTTAGCACCAAAAAGCATAACATATAAAGTTAAGAAAGCCGTAACTATTCTATACATTCCTACTTGGAACTGGAATAAAGCACTAGTCTTCCTTGCAGCTGAATTAACTACTGAGTTTACATCCTCAAAGCTACATACATCTTGACTAATTAATAACCTTGCGATCATTTGTCTTATGCATTCTATAAGCGGAGAAGTCATCACTACTGCAGTTCTTGAAGCATTATAAGCTCTTTGATAGCACCCTCCACCTGCACTACAAGAAACCAATGCTAAAGGATCAACAGCAGTATTATTAGGATCGTCAATAAAATTTGTATTGCTTACATCCATAAAGCTATTATACATAGATTTTGGAAATGGCTCTTTTATATATTTACATCCTACTGGTACTACACCCGTAAAACCATATGTCCCCACACATATACGATCATTATCTTGAACAACTTTCCAAAAAATCGGCACCCCTAAATCCCACATTATACCTCTATCTTCAGGCTTTTGGGTATATATATTATAATAATCTGCTTTATTGTTTTGCCAAGCTTCCCTTATATCATCCCATGGATCAGTACCGGTTAATACAGCCTTAGCAATGGCAAGTGCTGAATCTACGACTGCTTTTGCTCTTACCTCTACAAGTTTTAAATTACTACATAAACCAAAAGTTAATTGAAGATCATTTGGGTCAGCTCTGTTTTCACGCGTACATTGCCCTCCCGGAAATTGTGTACTAAATAATTCATTGTCATTTATTCTAAGCTTTAAGAATGTATTCATGTATAACACAGGAGATACAAGATTCATTATAGCAAAAGTAAAAAATGGGGCGACAATACAGGTTTGAGAAAATTCGGTACGTAATAAGTCACCGACTCCTTGTGTTTCACAAGTTAAATTTTGTAGTGTATTAACAATAGTATCCAGGGTATCATCGGCATATGACTTGCTTGTAATTCCAAAATTGAGGATAAAACTGACTACTAGAATTTTAAGTACAGTACGAGGAAATAATTTCATGACTAGATACTTGCCTCATACGTATTTTCATCTCGTGTCTCGTCCACAGAATCCAGTAATAAAAAATACAAAAAGCTTAGGTTATCTCGCTTTATGCTGGATTCTGTGGAAAAGCCATGAGATGACGATTCTGTTTGACTCAAATCTAATCTATAATGTCTTAACTGCTTCATAGAATATAGGTAACCATTTTTCCGGATCATTCCCGTATTTTTCCCTAATTTGATCGAGTAGTATAACAGTTTCCACTCTACCCGATAACACACTAATTATATTATTCATACCGTCTAAATTCACTTTAGCGACTACTGCGTCTACTCCTTGTTTTACCAAAAAGTAACGTGTCGTAGGGTCGGTAGTTTTAATTAAAACATACTCTCTCTGACTTAACATAAAAGCACTGCAATAAATATTGGTAGCTTTAAGGTTAGGCAGGAAGATTTGCGTAGCCGTCTGCTGAATTAGCGTATCACTAATTCTACTTTTTGCTGCATCTTCTACACTTTGTGTGGCAAATATAACAAAAGTATTTAGTTTTCTCAATACTTTTAACCAATCTTTTATTTTAGGAGCAAATACTGGATTATCAATTAGAGCCCAAGCCTCATCAAGCACTATCATGGTTTTGTGCCCATCTAAAGAAATATTTATACGATGGAAAATATACAACAAAACCGGAGCAAGACTGATAGGGTCTTTAAGTAATTCAGTCATATCAAACCCAAATACTCTAGCTTTTTGCAAATCAATATCATCTACTTCATTATCAAATACTTTAGCATGAGAACCATTCCCAACCCACATTGCAATCCTACTTGCTAAACTGTCTGGTGTATCGATTCCAAGAAATGCTATTACATTGCTAAGCCTTCTATCTTTTTTATCTAGTCTAAAATTACCACTTACTGCTTGCGATAATATTTTATTATCTTGTGTCGTTATACTTTCACCATTAGAAGTTACAAGCACCCTTAGCCACTCTAAAATAAACGTTCTATTTTCACTAGTATCTTCAAGCTGCAATGGATTAAAGTTACATTTCAATCCTGGATCTATAACTGTATAAACGCCGTTTAAAGCTCTGATAAATATTTCAGCACCACGATCTTTATCAAACAAGAACATACGTGGTTTGAATTTTTGTGCTTCAGCACATAAGAAATTCATAAGAACAGTTTTACCGGCACCAGTTGGACCTATGATTAAAGTATGCCCAACATCTCTTACATGGAAATTAAAATAGAACGGAGTACCTGAAGTTGTATCGAACACTGTGACATATTCGCCCCAATGGTTATCTCTTACCTTCCCAATAGGATAGTTATGTTGGGAGGCAAAACTAGCCATATTAAGTGTATTTATAGTAGATGTACGAACTATATACTCCATATTTCCTGGAAGCTGCCCCCAATAGCTAGGCTCCATGTTAATTTTTTCTCTAACAGGTTGAATGCCTGAATTAGAAAGCTCAACAGATGCCATTGATAATATATCTTCCAAAGCTTTAATGCTATTTGCAGAACATAAAAGTGATAGATGATGTTCTCCAAAACCAATATCACCACTGGTTGCCATATCAAGTGCTGTTGATATTTCAGCAATTTGTGAAGTAGCTTTATCACCTGCTTGTATCATTCTATTTTGGTGTAATTGCATTTTACCAATTGCTACGTTTCTGTTAGCAAACATAAAACTTTGAGTCATCACAAACTCAAATGGCATTTGCAAAAATCCATCGAAAATCCCTGCAGAAGTATTAGGTCCATATTCAAGAATACTTATTATTCCAGCATATTTAGTTCCGATCGAACTTCTTGCTTCAATAGTACGGGAATCAAAAAACAAACGATGCGTTGGTAAATATTCATCGATAGTACCGCGGGGCAATGCTACTGGACCTGGTGAATCACCACAATTAACTAAAGATGAGAGAAATTCTAGCATTTCACAATAATTACCTGTAGGAGTTTTACGAACTCCAAGAATCCTAGCCCCATAACTTCTAAATGTATTAACTATCCTATTTGACATTTCTTGGAGATTTTCGTTCATCTCTTTCATGTCATTTGCCCAAGCATTTTTATTAGATTTCTGTCTAAGCTTCTTTAAGAAATACTCAACTATAGCAGCACCACCAGTATCAGGTTTGTATAAAATACTGACATATAATTCATTAAAAAATGATCTAGCACCTGCATGTTTTTTACGCCATTCTGCTCCGAGATACGTAATAAAATCGTTTGGTACTTTTACGGTAGGATCATAAGTAAATTCAGTATCATCAAATATTACTGCTTTCCGTCTTCTGATAGTATGGAAATATACAACAATATTTCCTGAAGACATATTTTTAAGTAAGGCATTGCGTATATTCTTTTTAATATCTAGATCTTCATCATCGGCTGTTTCAAAAGAAAAGCCATTTATTTTAATAACTTGTAGCAGCGAATTATCTTTAGTTAAAATGGTATTACTATCCCAATGACATTTGTAAGGGATAAAATGCGAAGTAGGTCTATCTTGTTTAGCCCTGAATTCATTAGCGGCTCTAGTTCTAAATAACTTCATTATGTAACTCAACTTAACTGTTTGGATTTTTATTTCGTCATTGCGAGGAGGGGTATAGCCTCAACGTCTAGTAAACTATAATGTCATCTAGTGGCTTGTCCACGGGAGGTATTGTTTCGGAGATCAAAAACACCTTCGATGTCATGCCATGATTTGACCACGGTATCCAGAAAATAATAAACAATACTAATATTATTATTATTTTTAACTGGACCTGGATAAGCTACGGTAATGACAGAGGAAAACGATTCATGCAACAATGCCGCCACAGGATGGCATCAAATTCCGTATGAATTTGCACCATAATAAAATTTATTAGGACATTGGCTAGTCCTAGACATTTTATTAATATACAACTCTATAAATCGCGGTTCTTTAAAGCATATAATGTAGGCTATTAAATGTAGACCTGCCGCAATAAACAAAATCATAATACCGTTATTCCAAATAAATACCACCATAGTCATGATCATATTTAATGCTGCAAATTTAATACTCACACCAAATATCATGGGCGGTCTAGTTAGTCCTACAAATAAAAGATCATTTGATAATGTTCCTGCCATATATTTTTCCTATTTTTTATTCTTTATTCAATAATAAACATAAACTTAAAAATTATTAATATAAATTTATATTTTTATTTGCAAATATAGTTAATAATATTGAGTTTGGTATTTTACTATTAACAAAATGCACATTATTACCTATACTTTCAATCACCTTAATTGCTATTTAAATTAATTCTTCTTCTAAATACTATCATTGAGCATTGATTTTAATAAATTAGCATTTTTTATTTTCATATTATACTGCAACCCTCTAAACACCAATTTAGGATAAGGCGGTTTGAGGATCAGCTAGAACCGCCGGAAATTTTTTAGATTTATTGAAATTAAAGGCATTGATACAAGAAAGCATATGAACTAAGAAATTAATAGGGGAACGATATCTTGAATGTTCAAGGTTCATGCTGTTTTTTAGTACATTAAATACTGATTCAATTATTGATCTTCTTTTTAGAAGGATTTTATCTTCTATATCTAATAAATGATTTTTCATATCCTTGCGAATCCTAGTAAATAACCGTAGTCCACGACTAAATAATTTAGCAGATATTTCCTTAGGAATATAAGCCTTATCCCCCAATAATTTACCACATAATACTCCGGTCACTGATTCTACAGCAGATAAATCACTAGAATTACCATTCGTTATTTTAATCGCCATAATCTGGCCTTTATTATTAACTCACCTTACGCAAACGAGTTATTTTGACGCAAGTTTGCCAATTCATTCATA
>CAZJDC010000055.1:0-7096 GCA_964544715.1 uncultured Rickettsia sp.
TTTTGGCAAAGTATTTGGAGATCATGGGTACATCTCTCAAGAATTATTTCAACAACTTCTAGAACAAGGAATTTGATGGTAACTCTAGTAAAGAACAATATGACAATTAAACATATGTCTATGTTGTATAAAATATTACTGCTTAAAAGAGCATTGATAGAATCTGTGTTTGCCAAAATTAAACTATTGGGCAAGCTTGACCATGCAAGACATAGCTCAGTTACAAATAACTTTGTTCATATGCTGGCTGCTCTGATAAATTATCAAATATCTGACAATAAACCTTCTATCAAATCTCTCTTGATAGACTAAACTCTATGCTCAGTTAATACGAAACTCGCGTTATTATACAAAACAGAGTTGTGATACCTCTTTTCATTGTTGAGTGCATATTTTTTGATTCAAAGTCTATGTAAACTCAATACTCTCCTCTTGTCAATACTCTTCCTTATTATCTTTAATGCTTCACTCTTTATACCCTAAACGGGCGTTAAGAGCAGGCTACTTTTCGAGAAACCTGCAAAAGGTTATAGTGGCCTAATATAATAAATGATTGCTGGTCTATGGTTTTTTTTATACAAGATAGTTTAGAGAAGAAAATATAGTTTATTTAATGTGATTGATGACTTTAATAGGGAAGGTCTTGGGATTGAGATTGTGACTTTTCATTGCCGACAGGAAGAGTCATAAGGTTCACTAGATCAAATTATAGAATGGCAAGGAAAGGCAAAATCTATAAGCTGTGATATAATGTACCTGCATATATAAGTAAATTATTGAACAAGTGGGCAAAAGAGAAAAATATCAAGTTACTATTTATTCAGCCAGATCAACCTCAGCAAAATGCATACCTCTAGTAAATGGATAATTGTCAAAGAAGTTAGAAAGTGTTATTAAGGTAAGAATGATTTATAGACAATAAACATCAGTAGAAAGAGAAGAATTAAAGATTTACCATAGAAGCGGAAGGGATAAGAGGATTTGTGATAGAATCAAAGCTGTTGCTATGTATGATGATGGCTATAGTATTGTTGAGATATCGAAAGTGTTACTAGTTAGTAATGAATGGATAAGAAAACATTTAATAGATTATCATAATGCTCAGAATCTTAAGCCTGGAAATAGCGGTAGTGATAGTAAACTTACTGGACAGGAGGCAGCAGAGTTAATAAATCATCTAGAAAATAATAATGTTTTATAATATGTTTTTTGCATGTTATACTCACTGAGTAAGAAATAAGTTGGTACTAAAACCATGGTATATCATTTTAACAACTAAAAAATCTATTTTTATCTTTATTGCTGATGAAATATAATTCATCTTTCCAAGACCTGTATCACTCGAACAATTTAGTGCTTTAAATAAATGAGAGGCAAAAAAATTTTCAAACCTTCTACATTCATCCTTTATTAATTACCAACCTACTAAATAGATTTTTTGTTCTTTAATTATGCTTTTAGATTCAATTAATAAATCATAATCAGAGTATATATACTCGTTTGTTTGTACTATACTTTATTAGCTGCGTTTAATCTAAAGTTTAGTTATAATTTTAGGTAAAAGTAAATATTTAGCTCTAATGATATTTTTTTATTGTTTTCTGGATCTAGTTAGCAAGCAACTAGATGACACCGAGGGTGCTTTTCAAATCGACGTGAGCAATGTAGGCCACCGGGTAGACACTGTGTGATAGTGCTTTTCAATCCATGCACAGGCCAAAGACACGACAGAAAATGACAATTTAACGTTTTACCAATTTGCTATAGTACTCTGCTAGGACTTTTACGCCATATAGCCATATTAAGCACACTATTATAAAACTGAACGTTAATAAGCCTGCTATATCATTGTGCACGGCATGTGGGAAAATGCTAAAGGACACGAACTGAATCATAGCACCTATCGATTTACCGATTTTAGTACCTATAACATCAACAGCAGCCTTACCTTTGGTTTTCATTTCGCTATCCAGAGGAATATATACCATTTCTTTAGTAGCATCAAAAAGTGAGTATTTTACGGATTTGGAGAGCACCTGCCATAAACCGCCGATAAAAACTATAACAACTAGTGGCGAGCTATAACCAAGCGTGTTTATGGTATTGTTTAAATGACTTTCAAACACTATACAGGAGAAAAACATGACGCCTGTTCCAAACATCATAACAGGAGTAATGATTGCTCCCCAAAACCAACCGCATACCCTAATTAAACTGCTTCCTAAAAATGCACTAACTAAAGTAAGAACCCCAGTCCAAAAAAATAGTTTCCCGTGATATGAAATAAAATCTTTTGTATCAGGATATAGTTGTTTTACTTTGGACATCCACAGTCCTTCAATTAAGCTTATACTCATCGAATAAGAAATTAAAAGGATACAAATAAAACCAAGATATTTAGAGGTTAATATTATTTTTGTACTGTCAATTAAGCTTAATTTTAATATATCAGTTCTTTGATTTTTAAATTTGATTTTTTTATCGTCTTCTACAATTTTATTATCAATAAATTTATGAAGAGATAAACAAATTAATCCTGAGACTAAAATAATACTAACAAAAGACTTTAAAAGAATTTCATTAGTATCGCTTAAATGAGAAAATAATGGTAATAGGAAATGTTCGCTTTTAGCAAAATAGATAATTATTGTTCCGGATATTAGCAGATTGGTTTGTCCAAATAAAGTAAAAAATGAGTAAAACCTAGGAGCTTCTTCGACCTTAGTAATTTTATTTGCTAGTTGCCAATATAAAAGGGTGAAGACTATCACAGGCCATAACTCGCCCATTATGTAAAATAATACTAAGCTCCATTGTCCCCAAATGATTATAAACCATTTTAAATGTGGAAATAATGTTATGTAATATTGGACTAATTCAGGGTCAGGATGAAAAAATTCTCGATATGGAAATAGAACAAAGCCAAAAATAGCAAAAAAAAGTAAAAAAGTACCAGTAATTATTCTAAAAACTTGTTCCGTAGTTATTATATTACAAAGCTTAGAATAGAGAATAACGAATAAAACACCCATTGGCATTTCACCCCAAAGCTTGATAAAACTAAGTACTTCCGTACTAATTAAAGTAACAACAAAACTATCTTTAATACTGCGAACTAAGTTTTGATTAAGTAAAATGAAAAACATTAACAAAGTCATAGGTATGAATTTGGTTAATTCATATGATCTAATTGGCCAAACTATATGCCTAAATTTACTATTTCTTGCTCTGTTCCAAAAGGTGACGTTAGAATTCATAGTGTTCATTAATTTACCTATGAGCTTATTTTTCAATAAAGTTTAAAGCACTCTAATGCAACCTAGACTATAATAAAATTTATGTCAAGCTTTTTAAATAAGGTCATAGTATATTATTAATTACTTTTTATTATATTTAATCGCATCTGCAACAAATCCCATGAATCAAGGATGAGATTCAAAAGGTTTTGACTTACACTCCGGATGAAATTGTACCCCTAAAAACCATGATAGTTCTGGTAATTCAATTACTGCGACGATTTTTTTTCTGAAAAGCCACTAAACTTTACGCCATTTTTTTCAAAAATAGAAAATCATTATTAGATTTGTATCTATGACGATGTCGTGCGTGTAACTTTAAGTTCTCCATATGTGTTTTAGCAGCAATACTATTTGATACTAAATTACATGTATAAGAACCAAGACGCATAGTCTGTTTACGTTCTCTATTGTGATATCTGCTGGGTTAAAATCCTTATCATTCTTGCTTATTATTTCAACAATTTTTGTACCGATTGTTTTAAACTATTCTGTTACAGCATCTTCAATACCCACTAAATTACGAGCCATTTCAATAGTGGCAAGTTTGTATCCCCAGACATATATACCGAAAAAAGATATATGATTAATTCTAGCATAATTTACTGCTAGAATTTTGCCTTCTGTTGCTCGTTCACCAAAGCCGCCAGGAACTAATATTCCGTCAACACCTAATAATTTTTTAGAAATATTTTTATCAGTTATGTTTTCTGCATTTATCCATACTAAGTCAATTTTGTATTTATGATATATGCCGGCATGATCAAGTGATTCGATTATTGATTTATAAGCATTTTTTAATCTATGATATTGAGCTATAATAGCGATTCGTACCTTCGAATGAGATTCTGTTAATCTTTCAAGTATCTTATGCCATCTATCTAAATTAGAAGGTGCAATAGTAAGATTAAAAAATCTTAATACTTTATTGTCAGGTATATAATTATGGTAAGCAAGAGGTACCAAAAATATATATTTTTCTGATCTATTGCCGGAATAACATACTCAGGGTCTATATTACACAATAAAGCTATTTTTTCTATTTCGCTTTTAGCAATGTTGCGTTCTGTTCGGTATACTAAAATATTTGGTGAAATGCCGATAGTGCGTAGTTCTTTTATGGAATGTTGAGTGGGCTTAGTTTTTTTTAACTCACGAGCAGTTTTTACATAAGGTAATAAAGTTATGTGAATAAACAAACATTGTTTACTTTTTTAATTCATTACCACTCTGTCTTATAGCTTCAAAAAAAGGTAGCCCTTCAATATCGCCTACTGTACCGCCAATTTCACAAAGTACAAAATCAAAACCTTTGGTGTTAGAGAAAGTATAAAATCGTTTATTATATTTGTAACATGTGGAATAACCTGCACAGTAAGACCGGTATAATTTCCTAATCTTTCTTCCTTAAGTAGCTTTGAATATATAGCACCTGTTGTGATTATTATCAAACTTGCAAGCAGCAACTCTCGTAAAACGCTCATAATGCCCAAGCTCAAGATCAGTTTTTGTCCTGCGTCATCAGTAACATATACTTTGCCGTGTTGATGAGGGTTCATTGTTCCTGGGTCAACATTTAAATAAGGATCTAATTTTCGTAAACAAACTTTAAAACCTTTGGCTTGTAAAAATATCGCAAGAGAGGCGGCAGTTAGACCTTTACCTAAAGATGAAACTACGCCTTTTGTAATAAAGATAAAACGTACCATGTTTTAAACTAATTTACTCTTTTCATAAAATTTTACTGCTTTTCTTAAATCTTCAGGTGTATCTACCGAAATAGGGACATTATTCACTAAGCATGTACCGATCGTCATGCTATTTTCAAGAAGTCGTAACTGCTCTAAACGTTCTGTTTTCTCTAAACATGTCGGTTCAAGAGTAACGAATCTTTCTAAAGCATTTTTACAAAACCCATACATCCCTACGTGATATAAAAATTCTTTCGCGCCATTTGGAATAAGACTACGTGAAAAATATATGGCTTTTCCCTGAGAGTCAATAGCTACAGTGACATTACTTGCAGCTTCCACGGAATCTTTCTCTACTTTTACCACAGGAGTTACAATATCATAATGGCTATTTTTTAAATATTCTATTACCGTTAAAATTGATTCTGGTTCAATGAAAGGCATATCACCTTGCACATTAACGATATAATTAATATTTTGATTATTTGGTATTAGCTTAAAAGCTTCATAAGTACGATCAGTACCGGTTGGAATATTACTATCGGTGAATATAACTTTTCCCCCTAACTTTTCGATTACGCTTGCTATTTCCTGTGAATCAGTCGCAACATAAATATGTTCAAGATTAGTGTGATTTACTTGTTTAAATACACGTTCGATTAGAGTAGATGAGCCGATTAACTGTAAAGGTTTACGTTTAAGTCTAGTTGAGCTCAGTCGTGATGGAATAATTACAGCCACGTCTTGATGATGCATGAATTTACCTTATTTAAATTAAATTCGAAAATAATTGTTGACAGATTAGCCTTTTTCAGCGATTATGTAAAACATAATATTAAATATATTCATGACACCCCGCGACTCAATCGCGGGGTCTTGTTTTACAGGTCGTATTCTACGATACCGTACGGGTTCCGGGATGACAAATAGTATATTGGTATATTTAAGAGCTCGTAGCTCAGTCGGTAGAGCATTTGACTTTTAATCAAAGGGTCCCGGGTTCAAATCCCGGCGAGCTCACCATATTATTTAACTATTCTACCGAAATTAAAATAATTCCTTATCATAACTTCGAATGCTATAGTTAATTCAGCCTAATTTGGTGACAAGTGTAAGAAAAATCTAGTAAATAATATGTGAAAAGGCCAATAGCAAAGTACCAAATAAATATCAATTAATTATGGGTTTGTAGCTCAGCTGGTTAGAGCACACGCCTGATAAGCGTGAGGTCGGAAGTTCAAGTCTTCTCAAACCCACCACTTAAATTCTTTTTTTACCTCCAACTAATCAGTTTTTTAAAATAATAAATCTTATAAGACACCTTAAGTGCTTTTCACTACTTCTTAGACTTTGAGATTTAATTTATAATCGTTTTCGTCGTATATACTGCTTCAAAATGAAGAGTTGTTAAAATGATTAGGAACAATGGTGTAAAAATTGTCATTTACCAATGAAGAAATTATATATTTGAATATATTTCAATATTTTCAAAATATAATCGTATAGGAATCAGTAAATGTCTCAAAATTCGTATAAAATTTATTGTTACTTACAACAGAATGGATAAATTTCTACAGTCGTTCAAATTGGGTTCACATTAGGGCTATATGCTAGCAAAAATAGTAACTCTATTTTATGTGTTGTAGATATTCTTTTACCTTTTTTGACCTATGATATCCAGCATGATCACATATCAAATACATCTTACTTTTATTTTGATTATTTGATTCTAATTTCTTTTATTATTCATTAATATAATCACCATTAACCTTAGGATTGTAAGTTGTTACTACCTCTAAATCCTTAAGATTAATACCACCAATAATATGTTTACGCTTCCAACCACTAAAACTTGGTAATGTTGTCACTACATTCTTTCTAATCCAACCCAATCTGGCTCTAGCTTGATATTAAGGATGAACACTATCCATAAAATAAGATAGACTCATCTTTAGCTAAGTTATTTCTTAGCAAACTATATTGCAGCTTAAATTCCTCTGGCTTAGCTCAATCTATTGTCCTAGGAATTAACTTAGGTTTTTTATAACTAACTAACCTTACGCAAACGAGTTATTTTGACGCAAGTTTGCCAATTTATTCATGGATGCT
>CAZJDC010000056.1:0-7008 GCA_964544715.1 uncultured Rickettsia sp.
TGTCATTTTTATCTAAAACTATTTTTCTCTAGATTACCATATTCATTGCTAAGTGCGAAACTCCTACAAGTGTATAATCAGGAGACGCAGTGCTATAGAACCAATAATAGGGCATTTGAAACAATATGGCAGAATGGACAGAAATTTCTTGAAGGATGTGATAGCAGATGTGATCAATCCAATAATCTCTGCTATAGGTTTAAATTTATGATGTATTGCCAATCATTTACACATCATGCCTAAAACTTTACATAAGAAAATTATTATTAAAAAACTTGCTGAACGATTTAAAAATCGTTAACAAGCAGATCATGTAAAAATTTTATTCAACCATAGATTATATAAGGTTTTAATATTTTTGGCGGACGTACTATCTATAATGTTGACTGCTCCGACCGCGTTACTACGTTGCTTGCTCGTTAGGCCAAACGTCTCCTGGGGTTACGATGCTAAGCTCATTTAAGCCAAAATTCTTCATAGCTCTTGTGGTAGCACCAATATTCTCTCACCCATTTGCGGTGCAACCTATATTATTATAGGATTCATTTTAGTAATTTTTTGTAACTAGACAAGTATAAGCGATTGC
This sequence comes from uncultured Rickettsia sp., assembly GCA_964544715.1. Classification (GTDB taxonomy): domain Bacteria; phylum Pseudomonadota; class Alphaproteobacteria; order Rickettsiales; family Rickettsiaceae; genus Rickettsia. The sequence continues at coordinate 587 of CAZJDC010000056.1, forward strand.
CACGGCATCAGCTTCATCAGAGTTAGTCATTGCCGAAGTACCAGGCAGTAATAACTTAATCATATGCAAAATCTGATCCTTTTCAGCATGCCCGTAGCCCGTAACAGTTTTTTTTATCGTATTTGGTTTGAACTCTCGCATATTTAAGCCATATCTCCCAATCAACGACATTATAGCACCTCTTGCATAGCCAAGCTTTAAGGAGGTTACACTATTAGTATTAATAAACGTTTCTTCAATCGCTGACATATTAGGCTTATATTCTAATATTACTTTTTCTAATATACTATTGATATAGCTAAGCCTAGTATGTATTTCGTCTTTACTACTTGTTTTGATAACGCCGCTAGCTAAATATTTCAGCTTTGTAGCTTCCTTTGCTACTACCGCCCAACCAAGGCTCGCAAGTGCCGGATCAATCCCAAGTACTATCATTGTTGTTTTTAGTTATTGTTATATTGTTAAAGTTGTCATCCATTGATGTGATCGCCCACTCCCGATGTCCATTTCTAGCTCAAGGCAAGAATCCAGACTGTTTTAGTCTTATCCCGTGGCTTGTCCACGAGATCTAGCATAAAGCGAGATAAATCGAGCTTTTAATTTTTTAAATTAATGTGTTTAAACTTTTAATTACTGGATCCCGTGGCACAAGCCACGGGATGACACCGAAGATATGCTTCAAGTTGCATAACAACAACACCATGACATAACAATTTCATATCTTCATAAACTGATAGAATTCTTGATTATCTTCCCATAGCTCACGCACCTTGACGAATAAAAATAAATGCACGGTGAAGCCAAAAAATTGCTGCATTTGCATACGGGATTTTGCCCCTAGCTCTTTAATTTTTGAGCCGTTTTTACCGAGTATTATAGTTTTATAGCTCTCTCTTGATACCACTATAACCTGATTAATCTTTACGGATTTATCTTTTAGCTCTTCCCATTTTTCGGTTTGCACGGTTAGCCTATAAGGTAGTTCATGCTGCAACCCTAAAAATAATTGTTCTCTTGTAATTTCTGCCGCGATAAACCGCATCGGTAAATCGGTTACGTCATCCTCTTCATAAAGCCAAGGAGCAACTTTTGCTTTGTTTATTATATACTCAAGCAATTTATCTATATGCTCACCGGATATAGCAGCAATAGGGAAAAGCAAGCTGTCAGGATGTTGCTCAGTTAAAAAAGCTTTACTATCCTCTATATATTTCGATTCAACATCTATTTTATTTAACAAAAATACCGGCACAACATTAAGTGAGCGCAGTTTGTCTAGTATATCATGCGTGATGCTATCTAGCGGCTTTAAACTATCGATAATTAGCATTACAACATCCGCACTATGCAGACTAGACCAAGCACATCTAACCATTGCCTTTTCTAAAGTTCCTTTCGGCTCAAATATCCCTGGTGTATCATATAGTATTATTTGCGTATCTTTTAAGGTAATAATACCGGTAATGATCGACCTAGTCGTTTGCACTTTAGGAGTAACTATCGAAAGCTTTTCGCCGATTATTCTATTTAACAAAGTGGACTTGCCGCTATTCGGTCTACCGATAATACAAACCGAAACTGTTTTTTGTTTAATCATTTTTAAGCTTATGCAATAAGATTCTTGCGGCGTTTTTTTCGGCTTCTTTTATGGAGTATCCTTTACCTGTTTGCTCATACCCGTTTATTTTTACTGATACTGTAAAAATTGACAAGTGAGCTGCACCCTCTCTCTTGATAAGCCGGTATATAGGAATATGATGATCTTTGCGTTGTGCCCATTCTTGCAAGGAGGTTTTAGGGTCGTAATCTGTTAAATCTTTGACTTGTATGAATTCTGCCCATAATTTTTGAATAATATTATGAATAATAATAATATCACTATCGAGATATATAGCTGCAATTAAAGCTTCCGTAACATTTTCTATATTATTAGGATTATCACGCCCGCCGGCTATTTCTTCGCCATGAGTCATAATAATATAATTTTTTAAACAGAGCTTAGCCCCTACTACACAAATTGTTTTCTTACAAACTAAATATGATCTGATTTTAGCTAAATTTCCTTCGTTATATTCTTTGAAATTATTAAATAAAATTTCTGTGATGATTAAATTTAATACTGCATCACCTAGAAATTCTAACCTCTCGTAATCTTTATTAGCTTGATATTCATGATGCTGCCTTAAAGAAGGGTGGCTTAAAGCTTCCGTTAAAAGTGCCTTATCCTTAAAACTATAACCAAGTAGATTCTCTAACTGCTCAAACGACTCCATCAATCCTCTATACTGTATAGATTTCTAAATATTCTATTAAACCTAATAGACTCTACCCAAGGCTTTAATTTTAATATTAAATTAACAACACCTATATCACTATCCCACCATGTTACTTTTGTTGAAAACCAAATAAATTGTGCTTTGGCAATAAAATGCTCAAACGGCACAAAACCTAAATCTATCCTACTATCATTTGACTGATCTCTATTATCCCCTAAAAAGAAATATTTCCCTTCCGGTATATAAAAAGCGTCTGTATTACCATATTTGTCATTAGACATAATTCCTAAAACAGGAGCAAGCTTATATGAAAAATATGTTTTGCCATTTGGTAGTGTTTCCTTATATTTTAAATATTTTTTTCCCTCTTCACTAACATAAATTCCTGATTCTACACGCTTTATTTTTTCATCGTTAATATATATTACATCATCGATTAATTGCACTTTATCTCCAGGTAGTCCTATCAAACGCTTGATATATCTAGTACTCATCTCATGAGGAGGACGGAAAATTATGATATCACCACGCTCTGGTGCACGAGCAAATATTCGCCCCTTGAATAAATCAATAAAGTCGAAAAAAGATAAAGAATAATTACTATATCCATAACTATATTTTGTACCAAAAATTCGATCATTTTCAAGTATAGTAGCTTTCATTGACCCAGTCGGAACAACAAAAGATTCTATTATTAATATTCTAATCATTAGTGCAATAATTACTACAGAAATAAAAGATTTCCATTCTTGGGAAGTTGTTTTAGTAAAATTTAATTCAGTATTTGTTTGCATAAAGTATTTTTAGTTATTTATAAGTAATTTGTCATACTGTGTTGCGTGGCTGCTAAGTCGTCATTGTGAGCGACTGCAAGGGAGAGCGGCGTGGTGATCTCAGGAGTATGTTACTTTACGAGATTTCCACGACCTCAGATACGTCTCTCCTAACAATGACGATTAAAAACCGGTATGACATTGTATTCTCTCTTCAATCTCACTTCTGAAATGCTTTATCAACCCTTGAACCGGCCAAGCTGCAGCATCACCGAGTGCACAAATAGTATGCCCTTCTATTTCCTTTGTCACTTCAAGAAGATGATCTATCTCAGATTTTTTAGCATGACCTTTAACGAGTCTCATCATAACACGCCACATCCATCCTGTACCCTCACGGCACGGTGTACACTGACCGCAAGACTCGTGCATATAGAACTGACTAAGACGTGCTATAGCATAAATAATGTCGGTAGATTTATCCATAACAATAATCCCGCCAGTACCTAAACTAGAACCTGCTGCCCTTAAGCTATCAAAATCCATATCAGCAGTTTCGCATAGAGATTTAGGAAGCAAAGTCACGGAAGATCCACCTGGTATTATAGCTTTAAGGTTATCCCAACCACCACGAACACCGCCTGCATGTTTTTCAATAATTTCTTTTAAAGGAATGCCCATTGCCTCTTCAACATTACAAGGCTTATTAACATGACCCGATATACAAAAAATCTTAGTGCCGGTATTATTTGGCTTGCCGATGGATGCAAACCAAGTAGCTCCACGCCTTAAAATAGTTGGCACTACCGCAATAGATTCAACATTATTTATAGTGGTTGGGCAACCGTATAACCCAAACCCTGCCGGAAAAGGCGGCTTTAGTCGTGGCAGGCCTTTTTTACCCTCTAAACTTTCAAGCAGTGCGGTTTCTTCGCCACAAATATAAGCCCCGGCTCCACGATGCAAATAAATATCACAATTAAAGCCTGAACCGCAAGCATTTTTTCCTATCAAACCATCTTTATATGCTTCATCTAAAGCATGCTGAATATTGGAAGCTTCGTTATAAAACTCCCCTCTAATATAGATATAACAGCTATTTGCTCCTATGGCAAAACTGGCAAGTAAACACCCTTCTATTAATTTATGTGGTTCATATCTTAATATATCTCGATCTTTGCAAGTACCAGGCTCTGACTCATCAGCATTAACTACTAAGTAAGATGGCTTTTTTGATGCTTTCGGCATAAACGACCATTTAGTGCCGGTAGAAAAACCTGCACCACCTCGCCCTCTAAGCCCTGATTTTTTAACTTCTTCAAGGATCCATTCTTTGCCTTTATTAAGCAATGCTTTAGTATTATCCCAATCACTACGCTTTTTGCTAGATTTCAAATCGTGGCTCTGTTCGCCGTGTAAATTAGTAAAAATTCTGTCTTCTTTTTTCAGCATAAATTACTCTTAAGGATTATGGCTTAAAAACGTCATTGTGAGAAGTGGCAAAGCCTTCGTAATGTCACCCTGTGATGTATTCATAGGGTCCAGTTAAAAAATACTAATAACATTAGTATTTTTTATTGTGTTTCTGGATACCGTGGTGGAGTTCCTCACAATGACAATATTCGTTACGTTTTCTTTTCAAATTTTCGATTAGCAAATATTGTAAGTATTGGAGCAGAAATAAAAATCGACGAATAAGTACCAGCTATTATTCCAAAAAATACAAGTACGCTAAAACTACGAATTGCTGCACCACCAAAAAGCACAAGTGCCAAATTAGCAAGCAAAGTAGTTACTACCGTTAAAATTGTTCGCGATAAAGTCTCATTAATACTTAGATTTATCATTTCTGTTATGCCTTTCTTATGATATTTACGTACATTTTCTCTAATCCTATCATATATCACTACCGAATCATTAACGGAATATCCTATGATAGTTAAAACTGCTGCAATGGTACTTAAGTTAAAATCTAGCTTTGTTATACTCATAAATCCGAGTGCTAATATAACATCATGTACTAAAGCAATAAGTATACCAAGCCCAAAATACCACTCAAAACGCACCCAAATATAGACCATAATAGCCGCAAACGCGAATAGCATTGCCATAGTCCCTGCCTTAATTAATTGTCTACCGACCTGCGGACCAACGAAATCTACTTTCCGATATTCAAAATTATAAGGAAAATTATTTTGAAGAGTGGATTGAATTAGTTCAATAATTTTCATTAAATTATCTTCACTACTACTACCGAATCTAATCGACAAATCACGCTCACTACCGAAATTTTGCAGCACTACCTCACCAATTCCAAGCTCACCTAAAACTTGACGCATTTTTGGTAAATCTGGTGTTTGGTCAAGCCTTACTTCTATAAGTATACCTCCGGCAAAATCAATACCGAAATTAAATTTGTACATACCAATCAAAATAAAGCTAATGAGTGATAAAATAATTGAGACAGTGTAACTGATTTTTTTAAAATTCATAAAATCAAAATCGATTTTATTAGGCAAAAGCCTCAAAGGATAAATTTGCATTATTATTATTTTATTGAATGTGAAGTATATATGTATTATATAGTAAATTCAAAAAGGTTAAATAATTTTTTATGTCTGAAGTAGTAGTAAAAGAACAATTAGAGCAATATTTAAGCAAAATAGAAAGATTAGAGCAAGAAAAAGCTGATCTATCTGAAGAAATTAAGGATATCTTTCAAGATGCTTCTTCGCATGGATTTGATGTTAAAGCGATGAAAACTGTTTTAAAGCTAAAAAAACTTGATAAAGATAAGCTAGCTGAGCAGGATGCTATGCTTGAGCTTTATAGAGATACTTTGGGAATATAAGTATACTCATTTTATTTGAAAATTGGCTACCTCGTCCGTCCACCAAAAATATTAACACCTCCAATAATATTATGATTGAATAAAATTTTCATAAAAAAAATTCTAATATTTGCACTAAAATTAAAAATTGTTTTAATTTTTATTAAATTTTATTGAAAAATTTCTGTGTTAACGTCAGTTAAGGATAAGGCGGTTTGAGGATCAGCTAGAACCACTAGAAATTTTTTAGATTTATTGAAATTAAAGGCATTGATGCAAGAAAGTATATGAACTAAGAAGTTAATAGGGGAACGATGTCTTGTATGTTCAAGGTTCATGCTGTTTTTTTAGTATATTAAATGCTGATTCAATTATTGATCTACTTTTTAGTAGGATTTTATCTTCTATATCTAATAAATGATTTTTCATATCCTTGCGAATCCTAGTAAATAACTGTAGTCCATAACTAAATAATTTAGCAGATATTGCCTTAGAAATATAAGCCTTATCCCCAAATAATTTACCACATAATCCTCCGGTCAT
>CAZJDC010000057.1:0-7007 GCA_964544715.1 uncultured Rickettsia sp.
TATTAGCCTCATGTAAGTTGTTGATGTTATTTTTATTCTTAACGCTTTTTACAACCTACACAAACTTTCTGACACCCTCGACCAAATTGATGAAATTTTATCTTGATGTTTCAGTCCATTATAGATTACCTATGATGTCATACTAGCTAGCTTGACCGCGGTATCTTAGTGTACAATCTTGTGATACAAGATCCTGCGATCAAGTCGCGACCAATGGCTAATACGATCTATCTAAAATAAACCTAATAATAGAAAATAAATATTCTTTATAAATATTTTGAACGGGGACCTTATTGAGCAAGTTAATAGATTCATTTTCTAAGCTATGTAGATGATTTGTAATTTCCTTACTAATTTCATGTTGTATTATCAAATCACATACTTGTACAAATTCTTCCTTAGTACGATTATCTGACTTTATCATATTTTTAAGGCAGGCTTTGTCATCTTTTTCTAATTTGTCATATAAGAATATTAGCGGCAGTGTAACTTTCCCTTCTAAAAAATCATCACCGATGTTTTTTCCTACCTGCTTATCATTTCCAAGATAATCAAGCAAATCATCTATAACCTGAAATATCGTACCAAGCAATCTTCCGAACTCTTCCATATTTTTAGAAATATCATTACTCTGATTTGCTATGATAGATCCCACAGAGCAAGAAGCACCAAATAATTCGGCTGTTTTGGATGTAACTATTTGCTGATATTCTTGTATATTTATTAGACGACGCTCGTTTAGCTTGACTAGCTGCACTACCTCACCTTCTGAGATTATTGCTGAAGCCCTAGCTAGAACATTCATGGCATCAATAGAGCCAGAAGCTACCATTAACTTAAATGATTGACTAAAAAGAAAATCACCAACTAAAATACTTGTTTTACTTCCCCAAATAACGTTTGCTGTAGGTTTAAATCTTCGGAGTGTACTGTCATCTACTACATCATCATGAAGTAGTGTTGCTGTATGAATAAATTCCACGGCACTTGCAAGCTTTATATGGCTATCACCATTATAATCAAACATTTTAGCAGTTATAATAGTTAATAGCGGACGAATTCTTTTACCACCTGCCTCTAGTAGATATTTACCAACTTTTTCTATTAACTCTTCGTCACTTTTTAAATAGCTAATAATCAAGTGATTTAACTGAGTTACTTCAGCTTTTAAATCTTGCTGTATTTGTATTATAATGTCCATTATTTTGTAATCTCTTGCCACATAGTATCATTAATGTCTTGACCCGGTAGCATACATTTTTCTAGTATGTTTTTATGTTCTTTAAAATCCGGTATTAGCTCCATAATTTTTTCTTTTAAATTATCACCTGTTTTAACTTTCTTTACTGCTGCTTGGTATAAAGACAAATAATATAAAGGTAGAACTTTATTTATATCGTCTATAGTACCTATTTTAGTTTTGTTTAAATCTGATAAATCAAATTTATATTCAAAACTAACATCAGTTAAGTTAGAAGAATTTGGATGATCGGAAATAGTTTTAAAGAAAGATAAAAAAGCATTTTTATATACCTCTTTGCTTTCTTCTGAAAGATCTTTGTATATATAAGAGCTTAGCACCTCTAGTATTTTAGGGTAATTATTGGCTATAATATCACCTTTACTATAAGAATCTTTAAATATATTTACTACTGTTTCATTTGTTATATCAAATCCTGTGCCATTGGAATATAAGCTTAAAGCATTTATTTGAGCTCTAGCTAACTTATTTAACTCAGTAAATAAACTAGCATTTAATTTAAAATCATATTCTCGGTCTTCCAAAATATTAAAGTCAAACTGCTGGCTGCTATCTAAAATATAGCTTAGTTTAGAATTCAAATCCCTATATGACTTATTATCTGTAATTGTAAGCAGATAGTTTTGTTTGTTATAATATTTTCTTATAAAATTTAAGAAATTTCTTATAAAGTCTTGCTTTAGCTTAAATTTTGAATCTATTAAAAGATTAACGTTATTATTACCTAAACCATCTAACTGACCTTTATATAATAAGTTAATGTTATTTTCAAAACTGTTACTATTTATTTGTGCATTAGTAATTTTAATTGTTAGATCTTTAGCAAAGTCCTTAAAACATGGGTTATGGGTCATAACTAAAAAATTAGCTGAAAATTTTAAATTATTATGCCATGCTAATCTATATAATAGTAGCCCTGCCGGAATTATTCTATCTTCAAGATCACTTTGTATTATTTCTGTGTTATAATTAATTTCTAACTTTTGTGGTATATTATCAAGAAAATCCTGTTTACTTTTATAATAATTACTCTTATCAAAAGTTAAAGTAAATAGAGTATGATCCTCTTCATATAGTTTTTTATTGTCTACTAAATCAAAAATTTCTGCTTTATTTGAGGTAAATTTAATATCTTCGATAAAATTTATTATTTCAAAAAAATCCTTTTTTTCTTTTATTATTCTAAATAATTTAAAACTTAAAGGTATTTTTGCTGATAATATACAATTATCGTTATAAAATTTTACTCCAAAACCTCTCTCAATTGGCTTAAATCTTCCAACTACCTCTCCTGAAAAATCTATAAATATTTGTTGTTTTAATAAATTATACCCAATATTTATTGGTGAATTAAATTCGACTTTTCTATTAACGCTTTCTTCGTGCCAATTAATAATTGAAATACCAAATTTAAAAGGGAAGCCATAAGGTGTAGCTTTAGAAAATTTAATAAAATATTGCTGAGAATCATCAATATTAAAATAAGTACCAGAATATTTTTGATTTATAGAATTTGATAAGAGAAATAAAATAGCAAACCACAATATGCTATAAATTAATACAGCAAGAGTACATATACAAAATATTATTTTCAAAGTTTTTGTCATTTCTTTTAATTTAGATTAAAGAAATATGAAATTTCTTTCCTAAAGCAATCATAATTTTGTGATGTGTTTTTGTTCCATAACCTGCTTTATTTGTTCAGCAAGAATATGCTTATGAGCTACTGCGGTAACTTCTTCTAATATTCCTATTGCATTAAGCAAATTATCAAAATTATACAATATACTGTTGATTAAGTTTATTCACAATTCTACCTCTTTTTTTCTTTTAAATGCTCAATCTAATTCATCTTAGCTAAAGATGTTATTGCCTAGATTAATTCTGTCATCCCGTGGCTTGTCCACGGGATCCAGAAAAAAGCGAGACAAAGCGAGCTTGTCATTTTAAAAACTTGCTGTATTATAATTTTTAATTACTGACTCTAGTTCCCAAGCCACAGGAGGGCTGTGTTGCGTGTATTAGTTTTCCCCTTGTCATATCTCCCCCATCGCGAGCTTGTAGCGGGATCCAGTAAATACACTAATAGTATTAGTATTTTTTATTATTTTCTGGATGCCATGGTCAAGCCACGGCATGACATTCTAATAAATAGAATGAGTAGGTATACGAAGATCAACTTGGAAAATATCTAAAGTCTATAAGACGAGGCACGCAGCGTATACTTAATACGTGAGAACCGCAGAACTTATAAGACGACTTTAGCCAATTTTTTAAGTTCATCGAATATACCCTACTTACACAACTCAGTATATTCCTTATTCAACTTTACAACATCCCAAATCCATAAGCTAATTATAACTATAAAAATCACTAATAGATATATTATTATTGAGTCAAAAGTAGCAGTAGGAATAATTATAAATATTAAAGACTGAATAAATGCACCTAGTGATTTACCAAATTTTGTGCCTATTACTTCTACAGCGGCTTTTCCTTTAGTTCTAAGTTCAAGCGATAATGGAATATATGCCATTTCTTTTGTTGAATCAAACAGTGAATATTTAGATGATTTACTTAAGATATTTTGAATTGCTCCAACAATTATTGCTGCATATAAAAGATTAAAATTACCAAAACATGAACCTATTTCTTCAATAAAAATTATAAAAATAAAAAACATTAAACCAGTAATGGATAACATAATAGGTGTTAATAATACAGACACAAACCAGCCTAGCCTTCTAAGAATATTGCTTCCTATTATCATAAAAGTGACGCATGATATACCCATCCAGATGTTAAATCTACCCATAAAATGAACATAATCTATAATATTAGGATATAGTTCCTTTACTTTTGCTTTCCAAGGTCCTTCTACGATATTAATCAATACCCCGTAGCAGATTATTAACAAGGAGATACGACCTATATATTTCGAGTTAATTACCAACTTAATACTTTCCAAAACCGAAAGTTTAGTTTTTGTTTTAGCCTTAACTTTTTTTGAATCTAAAACATTGATAGAATCAATCAAAATAAATTTATTTATTATTCTAAATAGCAGCATAGAAATGACGCCTGTTGCAACAATTATTGACATAATAGGTTGTAACATCGCTGTTGTTTGAGACGTTAAATTAACTGATGCATCAAAAGAATTTGGTAATAATTCAGGATCAATTATTTTGTTATCTGAGAAAAATACTAAAACGCTACCTGCGAGTATTAGCCCCATATTACCAATCATCCCAAGGACTGGATAAAATCTTTTTGCTTTATTAGTATCAAAAATATGGTTAGCAAACTGCCAGAACATTAAGTTTATAACTACAGCACTCCATAACTCCGCAAAGATATACATAAGTCCATAGCTCCATTTACTGGCTATTTTAATAAACCATTTGAAGTTAGGGTAAGATGTTATTAAGCTATTTATTATTTCGTTATTAGGGTGATAATCTTCCTGATTTGGATAAATAATATATGCAAAAAATAAGAAAAATAATAAAAAGCTACCAACTATAATGTAAAAAACATATTCAAAATTGAATTTATTACTGAGCTTAACATAAAGTATTGTGAAGATCACGCACGCGGGTAATACTAACCATAGTTTTAAAAAGCTAATAATCTCTGCTCCCATAGATGGTACTACTAAGCTATCTTTTATAGAACGCAATGCTCCGAAATTGAAAAGGATACATAGCATCATTAATGCCATAGGTATGCAAAGCTTTAATTCTTTTCTTTCTATTGGCCAAATTATTTCCTTAACTTTTTCAAAAAAGGTTTTAGGCGGCAACATTGATATTATAACCTTGCATAAAAATTAAATTCAATTCCATGAATTTTTTCAAATATTCATAGAATCTAAACTTCTAAATCTCTTACTCATTAAAGTCAATTAAAATCTTCATTACCCCAAGGAGTAAACTCTCTATATCGCCAATAATATTTTTCAATTTCTTGATACCTTTCTAAGGTATCTTGTGTCCATTTTATTTTATCATTATCCCATGGTTTCTTTTTACCAGCATAATGCATAATGAAATATGAGAAATAAGTATCTCTATCTATAAAATACGTATAAAAATTCCATCTCATGGATAATGGATATATGTAATTATGAAAAGCAATATTCAATAAGTCTTGATCAGGGTAAGCAAAACTACATTTTGAATTATGCATTGCATCCAAAACCATATTCTTTGCTTGTTTTTCACGCATATTTTGTAGATTTAAAAATACTATACCGCTATTTTTATAAAAATTATTTATTTTCCTATTACACTCTTCCTCTACTTTTAAAGTACAATAAGTAAGAGCAGTATCCATACTGCCTGCAATTAGGTAGTTTGACATATCTAACTTTTTGAAAGAATTTAAATCACGCAACACAATAATATCTGCATCAAGATATAATATAGAATCTAAATTTGGAAAGACTTGATCAAAATATAACCTATACATTACTAAAGAAGGCCACATATCCGAAAATTCTATTTTTTTATTAGCTAAATTTAAGTCTAATACATTTTCAGGAAAAGTGACAAACTCTATAGAATAATCCCTTATATGTTTCATAGAAGCTAATTTTTTCATTGATTCTTCCGTAAGCAAATTGTTTGGATCCATCACAATATGAAATTTATAGAAACTATCTAGGTCACTGTTTATTAGACTTGACGCAATAACTGTCGCAGCATGCCGAGCAAACTTATCATTAATAATCAATGCTATATCCATAGTATTATCTTGTTTAATACCGGTTAACTTAATTACACTTTGTCTTTCCTCTATGGCAAGCTTATAATCAAGCTTTATATCCTGCTCATTAAGAGATGGTCTACCCAGTAGATGAATCATGCTAAGCCTATACAAACATCTTGCTGTAAGCTCAGGTATATTAAGAGAAATTAGATTATTTAGAACAGGAATTTCATCTTTTGTATAACCGCTAAAATATTTTATTAAGTCAGAATCATTTTTTATATTCAAATGTTCTTTTACTTCTTTTTCATAACCTAAAATTATTAATTTTGCTAAATTAATAGCAGCATTTTTAGTATATAAAGTATTAAGACCATAACTACCATTCTTAATTGCTTTATATTTCTCTACTAACGTAGCATCCTCACCTGAATATAGCTGTAGCAAACAATCATAACCTTTTGCGACTTCTAAACGCACCTTTCCGTCTTCTATTTTAAAAGTACAAATTTTTTCTAATTTTACCTTATCTTTAACGCTTAGTGACTTATCTTCTAACTGCTCAAGTGCTGAATTAAAACTAAATAGATCTTCACGCATAATACTATAAAGCTTTTGATAGCTATATGTAGCAATATCCCTGATACAATAGTTTTCCGTATGCATTTTATGGTTACTTGTAAAAAATCCCGCAGTAACTATAAACATTATTAAAATCAGAAGAAATAGCAGAGGAATTGTAATGGTAGCAAAAATATTGTTTTTAGACCTTTTTTTGAACATTTAAATTTAAAACTAATTAGTTTAAAAGCATTTATCAACCACTTTTATCTCTCAAATAAAAGTTTGATTCTATCGACTAGAAGTCGCATATCAAGCTAAAGCTTATTCGAGTTTTATGTTAGAAATCATGTTTGATTCATGTGCATCAGTATGCTTATTAATATATTCATTAATTATATCATCAGTCACATTACCACTAGTAGCACTAAAGTAACCCCGTGCCCCCAAATGTCTACCCCAGTACTTTTGT
>CAZJDC010000058.1:0-6757 GCA_964544715.1 uncultured Rickettsia sp.
TTAAATCATTTCTTAGCCAAATTGATCTCACCCCCCTCCAGGTGATACAAGTATACCGCTCTTCTTAAGCTCATTGGATACTCTTAGTTGGCCATATGATGGATATTCTATTGCCATATCCATTACTGCCTTCTCCCTCTCTCTTCATCCTATAGCTGGATCAACTCTATTCGCTATTATTGGCTTTTTCTTCGACTAATTTCATACAATGCCTCTTCTCCACCAGTTTCATACAGTGCTTTAAATCTGTAATAACTCTCTCTACTATATCCCATCGCTTTACATGCTGATGATATGCTACCAAGGCTCTTAGCTAATTCAAGTAATCCTAATTTTGGCTTTATTATTTTTTGATTTAAGTTCATTGGGACCTTCCATTTTTTTATCTGTATTTTTAATACGTTATTTTGATTAAATGTAAGATCAAATGTTAATTTCTACACATACGGAAAGTATCTTCCCATCATACATATTGCCGCCTTTTTTGTATACTCCAAGCTTTGAGCTACCGGTAAATATAATATGAGTTTGCTTACCATAAATATCGAAAAATCCTTTTAAAAAAATTTTTCATTTTGAAAATTTATGTAACTCATCAAAGATAATAGTAGGATTATTTTGATCAGGAATATGTAAACCTATAAAATCTGCTATAGCTTCCGTTCCTTTTAGAATTAGAATACGATTCTTTTCGTCATCCCAATTTAAATAGTAATTGTTATCTATTACTTTTTTGGCTAAAGTAGTTTTACCGACTTGACGTGCTCCTTCTATAAAAACCATTTTCCTATTTTCTTGCAAGTGGTCTTGTATTACTGACTTATAAATTCTGTTCATGTATAGTTGTCTACTAACTGGTCCAATATATTTATGACCATTATAACGAGCGTATTAATTTGATTATGACTATAATAACATGCTCGTTATAATAGTCACATTAAATTCCTATATATTTGTTAAGTTAGTATGCCTGTTTACCTGAGCATTCATAACCAGCCCAAAGCCCATCAGCATTGATGCCATCATTGTACCACCATAAGAAATAAATGGTAGTGGCACACCTACTACAGGTACTAACCCCATAACCATAGCCATATTAATAAATACGTGACTAAATAGTGTAGCAGTTATACCTATGACCATTAATTTGCTAAAAACAATACGGCAGTTAACGCCAATTAATAAGGAAAGAGTTATAAGTGAGAAATATAACACAAGCAAAAACATACCGCCTAAAAAGCCGCATTCTTCAGCAAAGGTAGCAAAAATAAAATCAGTTTGATGTTCGGGTAAAAAATCTAAATGACTCTGACTACCTTTATTTAATCCAAGTCCAAGAAAGCCCCCTGAGCCTATAGCGATTTTAGATTGTATGATGTTGTAGCTAGCACCAAGAGGATCACGCTCCGGATCTAAAAAAACCATTACACGTTTTTTTTGGTAATCATACAACATGTTCCATGCAATAGGTAAACTAAGAAGGGCTGTAATTCCAATTATTACAAAATATTTTATTCTAAATCCTACCGCAAAAAATATAATACTAGAGATGATTATGGTAATCATGCCTGTACCAAGATCAGGTTCTCTAATTATTAAAAAGGCTGGAACTAGAACTCCTATAATTGGTATCATGACTTTATGAAGTTTGCCAAGATCATCCACTGTTAGTGAGTGAAAATATCGTGCTAACATCAATACTATAGCAATTTTTATCGGCTCGGAAGGTTGCAGCTTTACTATCCCAATATCTATCCATCTTTTTCCACCCATTGCAGTTGAACCAAAAAGCTCTACGGTAACTAATAAAGCAAGTACACAGAAATAGAAAATATAAGATAAACGAAAGATTATCCGCAAATCAATGAGAGCAATAATTATAGCTATAGGCATGAATATACAATAATTCACAATTTGTTTAAATGCCCAAGGTTGCAGAGTGCTATTTGCAGCAGAGTAAAGAACAATAAACCCAATGGCGCAAATTAGGCTAATGAGTAGAATTAAAGTCAGTGGCAGTCTTTTTATTTGTTCAAAATAATTTTTATGCATCATATCCTAGTATAAAAATATTATGTTCGTACCTAACATAAGGTAAATTATAAAGTAGTTTATGTATATTATAAATAATAATTGTATTATCAACTTATCCTAAATCAATTGATTTAGGATATTTAGAATATAAAGATTCTATAATTGCATTTTGCAAATTACAATCAATTATGTTTAATTGATCTAAGGTATAAAAACCTATTTGATTAAAAATCAAAGGATTAGTATTATTAGATAATAACTCTTCTATAAGATAGAAATTATTCTTACATATTGTATAATATAAGGCAGTAATACCTTTATTATCTTGAATATTAACATCAACCTTATATTCAAATAAAGTTTTTAAAATAATATAATGAGTGCTATCGTAAATGTTGTATCTTTATTAGTCAATTTAAGGTTATTTATTGTTTTAGCACGGTAATGTGTAATACAGTATAGCCATTATGATCTTGGATATTAATAATTTGGCTTAACCATATTATCATTTTTATTTCCAAGTTTATTATAGATTTATAGAAAGATTTAAATTTATTACTGCATAATGTAATGCTGCCATCCCAAATTCATCTTGTAGATTTGGGTTAATTTTATTGGATGTGTCTTTTAATATTCTTTGTATAGCTAAATTATTATTGGCTCTAGCGGATAGCAATAAATCTTTACTCATTATATTAAACATAATTTGATCTCCATAATGCCGTACTGTGGTGTTGTTGTCTGTGTGGATCGAAAAACATTTTCGGTGTCATCCCCCGTGGCTTGTCCACGGGATGACAATATTGGAGGTCATCTACGCAACCAATGCCGCCACGGGATGACAAATTTCACTACACCCCTACACCAAACACCTTAAAAATAAATACTAACTCCTCAGCTGTTTCTTTAAGATAGTCAAAACGACCGGCAAAGCCTTTATGTCCCGTATCCATATTTGTTTTTAACAGTAATAAGTTATTATCAATTTTGTACTCACGTAATTTTGCTACCCATTTTGCCGGTTCCCAATATCCTACACGTAGGTCTGATATACCGCAAGTAATAAATAGAGCAGGATAGTTTTGTGCTTTAACATTATCATAAGGCGAATATGATTTAATATAGTCAAAATATGCCTTTTCCTTTGGATTACCCCATTCATTATATTCTAAAAGAGTTAAAGGTAAACTCTCATCAAGCATAGTATTAAGGACGTCCACAAATGGAACATGTGCTACTGCCATCTTATAAAGTTCAGGTTTTTCATTAAGAACATAGCCAATGCACATACCGCCGGCACTACCGCCCATTATTACTATATTATTTTTACTTGTGTATTTTTCTTGAATCAACATTTCTGAACAAGCTATAAAATCTTCGAAAGTTCTTTTTTTATTTAAGAATTTAGCAGCCTTATACCAATCATGCCCAAGGTCATCACCACCTCTAATATGAGCAACTGCGTAAACAAAACCTCTATCACTAAGTGTTACTGCCATATTTCTAAAATTAACGGGCATTGCGATACCATAAGCCCCATAACCCATTAAATATAAAGGATTTGAGCCATCTTTTTTGAATAGAGATTTTTTATAAAAGAGGGTAATGGGTACTTTAACCCCCTCATTATCTGCAAATATTCGCTCTACTTTATATTCATCTGAATTAAAGCCGGATGGTATTTCCTGCTCTTTTAATATTGTTAGTTTATTAAGATCAAAATCATAATTATAAGTAGTGCTAGGTCTGGCAAGAGAAGAGTAGTTTAAACGTATATCATCTTCCTCAAAATTAGTAGAATAGCCGTGTGCTTCGAAGCTTTCGTCAGGAAAGGCAACTACTGTCTCTAAAGAGTCTCTAAATCGTTTTATTTTGATAAGCGGTAAGCCATTCTCCCGATAATTTAAAATAAGATAATTTGCTGTTATATCAAAATCTTTCAAATATTTATCTTGCTCTTCCTTAATATAATCATTATGCCAATCTTCATTTTGGAAGTTATCTACCGGAATTTTTACTATACGGAAATTTTTAGCTTTATAATTGGTTTTAATATAAAAATAATTTGCATGATGAGTTACATCATAAAATATATGATTCTCAAAAGGTCGTACTAATTTTGGCAAAAAACTCTCATCATGCATAGAAATTGCGTAAATTTCATTTTCATTATGATCACCTGAGTTAATAAATAAATATTTGCGGCTTGCAGATTTCTCACCGCTAACAAAATGAGCGGAATGCTTTACTTCAAATATGAGCTTGTCGTTTGTTACATCCTCGCCTAAACGATGAAACATTACTTTATCCCAGCGTTGATTCTCATTAATAGTAATATAGAAAAAGCCATGTAATTTCTCATGCCAGATTATAGTAGGAGCAACATCTTTCACTACGTCAGATAAATATTTTTGTTCTTTGAGATCATATGTTTTGATGTCATATTTTTCGCTACCGGTGAAATCGACACTATAAGCCATGAAATTTTGATCAGGTGATATAGAGACTTCGCCAACATCGGTAAAGCCAGCATTGAAAAGATTAACATCTAATATTTTTTCTTCAGAAGCATGCATGCTTTGGTATTTTCGGCAATATATCGGATAGTTTTTTTCTGCTTCTACTCGATGGTAATAGTAATAATCCTTTTTCTTAGTGTATGTGGATGTATCATCTAGCTTAATTCGTCCTTTTAATTCTTCAAAAATATTGTCCTTATCATTTTGTAAATCAGCAAAAAAATTCTCGGTATATTTATTCTCAGCTTTTAAATAATCTACAATTTTATTGTCTTGTACATCTGGCCATTTGGGATCACGTAGCCAATGATAATCATCATTATTATAGTTTTGTTTATCAGCAATCGGTGGTTTCATATTTTTATAAGGGTTATAAGGTTTACAGTGTTAAGTACTTAAGTGTCATCCCGTGGCTTGACCACGGGATCCAGCATAAATCGAGCTTTTAACTCTCAACATTTATTATGTTTGTAACTGGATCCCGTGGTCAAGCCACGGGATGACAGTGTATACTACATTAGTAAAATGAAGCTAACTAACATCAATACTACAATAAATATAGCAGTTTGCACATTATGCCAAGTAGATATTTTACTTAAAGCATCTTGCAAAAACGCTTTATAATTAAAATATTCATCTTTATTTATTTTATAAGGTTTTGTTTGTTTATATTTAGTAATACAGAAGTAAATAATTTTTTGTATGTAGCGGTATAGATCAAGGTTAATATTTTTTGTTGAGATACGTGGTAATGAGCGAAATAGTAAAGCTAGGAGTAATGCGATTAGGATAATTGATAAGCTGTTATTTACTTCAGAAATTTGAACATGGTAAAATGTGCAGATTACTAAGGTTATAAGACAGCAAGAGAGGTATAAACACGGTGTGGTAGTGCTGGATTCTCTCTTTTGTGGGAATGACATCCGTCTCATTTCAAAAGCTAATCCAAATAATATAGTGCAGGTTGCTATCTTAAAGAAAATCATAATATAATTTTCGTTTAAAGCATTTGCTAGTTCTAATTTAATATAAGAAGAATTAATTGGAAGTATAGAGCTATATATTAATATGGTGAGTATAAATCCAATTGATAAAATAGGATCATATTTGGCAGTTTTAAGGTCTCGGTAATTTTTAATATCGTTTGAATCTTCTATAATAGCAAAATATAAGGCGAATATTCCGTTATATAATATATGTATAAATATGAAAATCGGAATAAGATATAGGATTCTAGGGGAGTTTATTCTTATGGCTGCTAAAATAAAACCAAGCTGCGAAACAGTGAGATAACATATTATCTTTTTAAGATTTTGTTCTATTAAAGCAAATATTAAACCATAGATGATCATAGCAATACCAAAAAATTTAAGTACCTCAAGACCGCTAAATAACTTAAATATTGTGATTAATGCAATTTTAGTAGTAAAGCTAAGTAAATAAATCATACCGCTACTCGAGGCTTTAGGATAACAATTAACTACCCACCCGTTGAAGAAAATGATTGAAGCATTAATTAAGCAGCCCGTAAGTATTAATATTGCTGGTAATTCAAAATTATATATCGCTGTTGTCAAGGGAATGAAAGTTGTATTAGCTGTTTTATCTACTAATAAGCTAATTCCGACTAGAATCAATCCGCTACTAAATAAGTGAGTTAGGAAATATTGCCGAGTATGTTTTACGCTATGGCTTCCTACAAAAATAATTAAGCAGGCAAAAATTGTCATCAATTCCAACGAAATTATCATAGAGATAAAATCGCCTGAAAATAAGCAAATGAGAGATGAAAGGCAGTATAGGCTACCGATTAAACTTTCAAGTTTTCTATTTTGAGAAATCGAATATAAGTTTGTAATAGCGGTAATTAGTAAAAATGCTACCGCTATTAAGCTATTTTGCGTGTTCAAGTCAAATACTAGTTCAAAATTAGCAAGAAAAAATGATATTTTAGTGTTTTGAAACATTTTAATTTTTAAGCGAAACTGTTAATACTTCTAGTCCAGGAATTCTTCTAAAGTCTTTTGTATTTAAAGTTAGTATTGGTGTAGAAGTCAAGATTTGATCTGACGGACGCTATAAATTTTGCACCTGATTGTCAGTTAAATTTTGACTATTAGAGGAGTATTTAAGATACAAAATTTCATTGTTCTTTTCAACAGCTAATTTTTTACTATCCTTAAAAGTTTGTATAGGAGTTTTTT
>CAZJDC010000059.1:0-6681 GCA_964544715.1 uncultured Rickettsia sp.
TTTTTTATTGGGACGAATTTTATCTCGATATATAATGGTAATTTGTCCAAAGTCCCATTAATAAAAATTAAAACAATTTTTAATTTTAGTGCAAATATTAGAATTTTTTTTGTGAAATTTTATTCAATCATAGATTATAGTGGGTGTTAATATTTTTGGCTGGCGGACTAGATAGATGATCTATAAACTTAATAAATAATTATTGTAGCGTTTAATTAATATTGTGTAGTTTTGTTTAGAAGGTACAGGATATGGGACTATATAAACATTATTATTAGAGTAAGAAGTTGCTTTTGAGAGATTATTGACTATAGAGGGCATATCATAGTTGTATGCTACTAAACGTACAGAAGTGAGATTATACTTTAAAATAAAATCTGAGGCTTTCTCAATATAATTGTCTTCCGACATTATTTGATTTGGAGCAAGTATTACTTGTTGTTCTAATACATTATTTTCCTTTAACAAATTCTTTAACTGATCAGCAGTTTCAATGCCGGTGATAAATAATATAGGTGCATAACCAGCTTTTAATAAAGCAATACCGGTTTCAATTTTATGTCCCCCGCCAGCGAATACTATTATTGCATTAGCTGTATTACTACTTGTTTTATAAGAATTTATTAGGTATATATAATAAATAAAACCGCTAGCCCAAATGGCAAATATTGTTAAAATTGTAAGGGCAATTTTTCGTATCATTTGAATATTTTAATAAATTCATCTTCAAGAATTTTATCAAATTCAGTCATTTCAATATCAACTTTTAGTTGATTTAGAGATGTTACTAAAGAATTTTTAAGACCACAAGGAATAATTCCGTTGAATTTAGTTAAGTCGGTTGAAATATTTATGGCTATGCCATGATATGTAACCCACTTTCGTACTCTAACTCCTATTGCAGCAACTTTCGATGAGGTATCGTTGCTTGTTTTTACCCAAATTCCTACTTTATCTTTTATAGTATATGCTTTTATTCCCACAATATCTAGACTATTTATAATCCATTCTTCAAGCATTCTTACATATAGTTTTAAGTCTTTAGTGCGACTTGGTAAAGCTAAATTAAGGATAGGATAAATAACACGCTGCCCAGATCCGTGAAAGGTAAACTTACCTCCGCGACCAGTATAAATAACAGGAATATTATTATGGTTTAATAATTCTTCCTGTTTGTAATTAGTGCCAGCAGTATATACATCTAAATACTCGACTAAATAAACTGCTTCCGGTGCTTTATTATCAATAACTTTGTTAACATAATCTTCCATTAACCTTAAGCTGTCTTGATAGTCTATAGAGGTTGGTATAGTAATGAATTGTACCATATAGTGCAGTACTTTTGATTAACCTGAAACAATTAAAATGTCAATTCTTCGTATTTGATTGTCATTACCTCGTAGGATTTAACACCTCCAGGGGTCATAACTTCCACAATATCACCTACTGATTTACCAATTAAAGCTTTCGCTATAGGAGATGCAATAGACACTCTTTTTTTAGTTATATCGGCTTCATATTCACCAACAATATGATACATAACTTCTTCTTCGGTTTCGTCATCTATTAATGCGACAGTAGCACCAAATTTTATGCTATCACCTGATAATTTAGCAACATTTATAATTTCTGCTCTTGCTGTTATATCTTCCAGATGTTTAATACGAGTTTCTACAAATGCTTGTTTCTCACGTGCAGCTTCATATTCAGCATTTTCAGATAAATCGCCATGTGCCCTGGCTTCTGCTATATCTTCGCTAACTTTTTTACGCTCTACATGTTTTAAATGCTTAAGCTCATGTTCTAATTTTTCAAAACCTTTGTCGGTGATAGGAAATTTTGCCATCATTTTTGCCATCATATTTTGTTATTGTGTAAATTTGGTAATTTTAGTATGATACTATATCATCTTTATTATCTTTCGTATACCCTAAAATTAGTAACCTCATGAACATTGAAGATTTTGATTTTGAGAAAAAGCGTAAAACTTTTCATTTATCTGCTATAATACTACCTTTAGTATATATATTCATTTCAAGAAAATCTATCACGCTACTATTATTTATAGTAACTGCTGCAACTTTGTATTTAGATATATCGCGTCATAGTAGTATTAAAATTAGTGAATTTGTAACTAAGTTTTTTACAAAAATTATGAGAGCAGATGAAAGCAATGGCTCTTTTGCCTTAAGTGGCTATAGCTTCATGATGCTTGGTTTTTTCTTAACTGCTCTTCTTTTTCCTAAAAATTTAGTAATTTGTTCTTGGTTGATTTTAATTATTTCTGATTGTTTAGCAGCTCTTGTTGGTATAAAGATAGGGAATAGTTTAAGTAATGGTAAATCATTTGCAGGTTCTGCAGCATTCTTAGCGTCTGCAATTTTTATAAGTATATTAGTGTATTTTTACTTAGGCTATAACACAAGTTTTGTTATCATTATAACAAGTTCTATAGCAACTACAGCAATTGAATTTTATTCAAAGGATTTGACAATGAATGATAATTTATCAATTCCCCTTACTTATTGTTTTTCTACGGCTATCCTTTCTTATGTTATTTAAAACATGAAGCTCACACCGGAATTTTATGAAGTTTTAAGAAATCGTATTAACATATCCGATGTAGTGCGTCAAAAGGTAGTTTTAACTAGAAAATCTGGTAATTATGTAGGCTTATGCCCTTTCCATCAAGAGAAAACACCATCTTTTACAGTTAATGATAGCAAAAGATTTTTTTATTGTTTTGGCTGTAAGGCGTCAGGTGACGTTATAAAATTTACCTCCAATGTTAGCGGTTTATCTTATAGAGATTCTGCTATAAAACTAGCTACTGATTATGGTATAGAAATACAAAAATTGACCAAAAAGCAAAAAGAATTTTATGAAGAATCAGACGAAATTTTAAATATTCTTGAGCTTGCCAATAAGTTTTTTAAATCACAATTAACACTTGAAATATTAAATTATCTAAATGAAAGAAATATCTCTAATGAGACAATAAAGGAATTTGCGATTGGTTTTTCACCTATAGGTAATAAATTTGAGAAATTTTTTCATGATAAAAATATAACAAATATACAGCTTGGCAAAGCTGGGCTTATAGGTAAAAGAGAAAATGACGAAATATATAGCTTATTTTCCAATCGTATAACTATTCCGATTAGAAATATTTATAATAAAATAGTAGGTTTTGGGGGAAGAGTAATAGGGCAAGGCTTGCCTAAATATTTGAATTCGCCGGAAACGGTAGTATTTCAAAAAAGCAAAACTCTTTATGGCGAACATAAAGCCATAAGTAGTAGCTATAAAAAAAATTACTCGATTTTAGTAGAAGGTTATTTTGATGTTATTGCTCTGCATCAAGCAGGATTTAGTGAAGCAGTAGCAAGTCTTGGTACTAGCGTTACCGAAAATCATTTGCATAAATTATGGCGGGCAGGAGCTGAAATTATACTATGTCTTGATGGGGATAATGCTGGAATACAAGCAAGTATTAGAGCAATTAATCTAAGCCTGCCGCTTATTAATAGTGAAAAAAAAATTTCTTTTATTAGACTACCTAGCGGGCTTGACCCTGATGATGCAGTAAACAAAAATGGTGCAGAGTTTTTTTCAAAGCTTATAGATACAAGAATGAGCTTATCGGAAATGATTTGGCAAATAGAATATGCTGGTAAAAATTTTAAAACAGCAGAAGATAAAGCTAATTTAGAAAAGAATTTAAAAGATTATTGCAGTAAAATATCTGATAGTAATTTAAGAACTAGTTATTATAGGTTTTTTAAAGATCAGATATGGCACAATTTAGTCAAAAAACAGCAAAAGATTGTAGCTAAAAATGTAACCTCGCTTCCTCTTAGTAGTGGTTATTCAGAGCTTGAAATATTAGAGCATGCTTTTTGTGCTTTATTAGTAAAATTCCCACAAACATTACAAGAATTCGAAATTAAAGAATTTATATTAAATTTAAATTTCAGTAATAAACTACTTGAAGAATTTCGTAATTGGTACTTAAGTGAAATTATTGATAATGCTGTAGAAACAGGTAAAATTACTGCAATTGTTGAAAAAACTAGCTTTTTTGATATTTTTTTATTATTATCAGCAGCAGATAACTTATTCTTAGATAGAGCATTTAATAAAGATTATGTTCGCTTAGATTTATTATGGCAATGGTTATACAAAAGATATTATCTATTAAATTTACAGCAAGAATATGCACATATTACAAAAGAATATGTTATAACTAACGTTGATGATTATGAGAAAGTATTATTCTATAAAAAAGAAATCTTAAAGGTTGCAAGTGAATTACAAGACTTAAATGAATCTTTTATTCATCATACCATTGATAATAGAAAATAACAAACTGTAGAAATCGTGATTTAGGACGGTCTCACAATAAAATATTGTTACAACTTAATCAGCTTAATTCCATAGGTATTTAATGACAAATACAGATAATGATCTAGATAAAATAGATAGTTTACTCAAAAAAGCTAAATCTAAAAAAGTGCCAGTTACTTATGATGATATAAATAAAGCTCTTCCTACCAATAAAAATCCGTCCATAAGACAGCTAGAAGAGGCTATATTAAAATTTTCCGATGCGGGAGTAGATATTTTAGAAACTAGCGAGGATGATGAAATTAAGATTGATGATATAGAAATGGAGGAGGGTTTTAAAATATCCACCAACATTGATCATGAACCTGAAGATGAAACAGAGGAAGAAAACATATGTACTACCGATGATCCGGTAAGGCTTTACCTCAAGGATATGGGAGGGGTTGATCTACTGACTCGTGAAAATGAAGTCGAAATAGCAAAAAGAATTGAAGAAGGTCGTAAAACATTGATCGCAGCATTATGTAGAAGTCCTATTGCTATGGATAAGTTTAGGCAATGGTACGCTGATTTAGTTAATAAAAATAATATGCTACTGCGTGATCTTATAGACCTAGAATCTAACATGATGCATGATGATGAGAATTCAGAGAATGAAGATGATCATAATAGCGATCATGAAGAGGAGGAGCATGAACACGAAGAAAATATCTTATCAATGTCTAAAGTCGAAACACAGATATTGCCTAATATTATAGAGCGGATGAAAAAGATCGCTTTTATTTGTGAAGAATTATTAATTGAAACTAAAAAATCTTTTGAAAAGTCTTCTGATCCAAAAGTATTACAAAATAGTAAAAAATATAATGATAATTTAGAACTATTAATTAGCGAAGTTTCAGAAATACATTTTAATTCTAAAAGAACGGAAGAAATTTTGTCTGAAATGTATGGAATAAATCGTGATTTAATAAATAAAGAAACAGCTTTCTTAAAGCTTGCTGAAAAATACGGAATAACCCGTCAAAACTTCTTAGATGAATATCTAGGAGCAGTAATTAATGCAGCATGGAAAGAAAAAATGCTAAAAAATAAGACAGCTGGTTGGAAAGAATTAATTACTAAAGAATCAGATTATATAGATCAGATGATTGCTGAATTATCAGCGATAGAGATTAATACCGGTCTGCTAGTTAATGATTTTAAAAAGTTAGTAAATACTATCCAAAAAAGTGAACGACAAACTTTGCAAGCGAAAAAAGACATGATAGAGGCTAACTTACGTTTAGTGATATCTATTGCTAAAAAATATGCTAATAGAGGCTTACAGTTTTTAGATCTAATTCAAGAAGGTAATATAGGTCTTATGAAAGCGGTAGATAAATTTGAATATCGTCGTGGTTATAAATTCTCTACCTACGCTACTTGGTGGATTAGACAAGCGATAACAAGAGCTATTGCCGATCAAGCAAGAACTATACGTATTCCTGTGCATATGATCGAAACAATTAATAAGATAATCAGAACTTCAAGACAAATGCTTAATGAACTCGGGTATGAACCAACTCCAGCAGAAATAGCAGCAAGACTTTCTATGCCGATTGATAAGGTAAGAAAAGTGATGAAAATAGCTAAAGAGCCGATTAGTCTTGAAAACCCAGTAGGGGATGGTGATGATAATAGTTATTTAGGTGATTTTATCGAGGATAAAAACGCAGTAGCACCGATTGATGCAGTAATTCAGTCAAATTTACGAGAGGTTACGACTAGAGTGCTTGCAACCCTTACGCCTCGTGAAGAAAGAGTTCTTAGAATGCGTTTTGGAATAGGTATGAATACCGACCATACGCTTGAAGAAGTAGGACAACAATTTAAAGTAACTAGAGAACGTATAAGACAAATTGAGTCAAAAGCCTTAAGAAAGTTACAACATCCTATCAGATCCAAAAAGCTTAATAGTTTTAGAAGCAGTGGAAAGCGTAGCGATGGCAATCCTTCCGATTTGTTAGAGGCTTAAATCTAAGTGTCATACCGTGACTTGACCGGCTTTGTTGCATGGCACCATTTTTTTGCTGTCCACCCCCTACAACTATCAAAAGTTAAAAAAAATATTGGATTATGATTTAAATCAGAGGGTATAAATAAGATAAGTTAATATTAATTAGTTCTTATTTTAAGAAAAAATCTAACATTATGGATTTGCTTAGTGAAAACAATTTAAATCAATTAGGTGGCTTATATCATATTGATAGAATCAATCATAAAATCACTGGTAAGTTCATTTTAAAGAGCTTTGTATTCTGTATTAAAGGGATAAGATATGACGCTTTAAGG
>CAZJDC010000060.1:0-6623 GCA_964544715.1 uncultured Rickettsia sp.
TGTTTGCTTATCTAATTCTTGAAAAAAATCATCGACGTAGCAAAATATTTCTGTACAATCTATGCTCATAGGTTATTGCTATCTATATTATTTTTCAATAACCTATCAACTATTTTCTGATTCTGTAAGATACTACCTTAGTTTAAAACCTGCATCTTTTAACTAATTTATAACCAAAGTACTATTATCAGTATACCCGTAACCCACTATTTATCAGCTATAAAAAACCATGGTGAATACGAAACTCGCGTTAAAATATAAATTATTTTTTAATTAGCTATTTATCTGCAAATAAAAAATGTACTTATGGTACATAAAAAGTTGATAGACAAAGTTTAATTACTAGTCTCTCTTACTACTAAGACTGATATACTAGAATGACGAACAATTTTAGAGGCATTAGGACCAAGCATATAATCTCTTAGCTGTGGTCTAACTGCTGAGATTATTATTAAATCAGCTTGGATATCATTGGAATGCTTAATTATTTCATCATAAATAGCACCGCTACCTATATAATAATCGGCTTCAATTTCATCCGGTACATATTGTTTTATAAGCTCTTTTACCTGAGTTTGATATTTTGTTTTTTTTTCTGCAATCCAATTTTTGGGTAAATAATCTTCGACCATTTTCATACCAAAATCAGAAATCACATATATGAAATGCAGCTTTGCTTGAGAAGTCGTTGCAAACATTAAAGATTTAGAAATAAGAGCTTTCATAGACTTTTTATCTGCTAAATCTATAGGTAGAAGTATATTTCTAAACATAGTATTTCTATATAGTACTCTAACTAATATTAAGATATTTTAGTTATTCTCTATTTCTTACCGAATCATGTTTTGGTAACACAAAGTTTTGAGTATCGGCAAAATAGTTAATGTTAATATTGTTCAATAAATAATTAGAAAGTTTAAAAGTTGCAACATTTCTATGAAAAGCACCAATAAATTTATCTAATATATTAGACTCTACATTATCTCTAGTTACTAAAATTGCTGATATTTGTACAGTTGTTTGATCATATGTAATGCCTGGATATAAGCCTTTATGAAGCACTGCTTTACGAAAAGCTCTATTTTGTTGTATTAACTCTGTTATTTTATCATTTTCAATTGCAACAAAATCAATTTCACAGCTATTAGCAATTAAATTTACTAAAGGGTTTGGATGTCCAACCATCATAATGATAGCATCTATTTTTTTTTGGCAGAATTTGTCGATAGAATCTTGATAATTAATATCAATCTTTATTGGTTCTTTAGCAAATTTATATAGATCACACATTGTATCATAAGTAATATTGCTGCTAGAATATTCTGGACCGCTAGTAATTCTTTTCCCCTCAATATCCGCAAAAAACTTTATCTTGTTTTCATCTTTTACGATAACTGTAAAAAATTCATCATGTAAATTTAGTAGCTGACGTAGATTTTGCATTTTTTCTTTATCGCTATAATAACCTACCCCATCATATGCTTCTACTGCAATATTTGCCTGCACTAAGGCTAAATCGATTTTACCTTGTTGTAATAATTTTAAATTTTCAATACTACCATTTGTTGCAACAACTTCACATACTATATTTTCATTATTTTTTTTATCTCCTATAATTGTTTTGCATAAATCAAGACCTATAGAATAATAACCTTGCAAAATAGATCCAGTACCAATCTTAAATACTTTTTGCTTTTGATCGGCATAAATATTACTACACGTAAGAATTATGCTAAAAATTAAACTATAACGCAGATACTTCAAAATTTGGAGATCAAATAAGTGGTAAACTTGTATAATAAGGTTATTCATATAATTAATTTGGATGATTTTCAGGCGGCTGTTCTTCTTTACTATCACCAAGTTTTAACTCAAGTAAATTAATAGAGACGATATTTATTCCTTTATCAGAAAATTCAATATCAAACTTAGCTTTTTCTATATTATTATAATCAGGATCTGAGTTATCTAATTCTTTTTGATTAGCAATTACAGCTTCATCGGAAGCTTTATTAACTGCTTTAGCAATAACAGTTTTAATAAACTTTTTAGAAAACCTAATATTATTAGGTAATAACTTATCAATAATAGAGTGATAATTTTCAAGCTCAAACGATAGTTTACCTTGTGGTAATTTGTTAGCAAAAAACTGTAAAGCACCATTTAGATGGATTTTAGAGTTATGATCACAAATAAAGACAAATTTTTCTACATTAAAATTTTGTAAAATAGCAGAATTTGCACCATCAGGAGCAAATTTTAGTAAAGCAACAATATCTAAATTAGCATTTTTAAAATTAGCTATGTTCTTTTCAGAGTTATAATTAATATTTAAAATTAATGAAATATCTTCTCTATCTGCCATATTTTTCTTAGAAAGAAAGAAAGCTAAGTCACTAATTTTAAAAATCTCTTCATCATCTTTAAATATTAATAATAATTTATTATTAAGCTGTATCGATTTTATTACTTCTTTTAAATCGTCATCTTTATATATTTTATATAAAGGCTTATTAAATTTTCCTATCCCTTTTATATCTTCTTCACTACGTATATCATAGGTGAATGTTTTATCCCCATAATGATCTACTTCTGTAATAAATGATCCAAAATTTAAAGTAGCTTGCTTAGTACTAAACTTAACACCTAAAACAATATTTTCGCTTGAAAGCTCTTTAGAATTTACATGATCTATTAATTTTATTTTTGGATCTGTTATAGTAATTTTCCAGTGAAATGGATATCCTGAAAATTTAACTGTATTATAGGATATTTTAAGATTATCTGATTCAGAGTTTTTAATTAAATTTATTACATTATTTTTTAAAGTAAAAGCAGCAGCAAACCATACTATGGTAAATGCTAAGAAAAAAAAAACAAGTATTTTACGTATCACTTTTTTTAATCCGTCATTTTATGTTACGAGTAGCAGAGGGAAGACGTACTTTTATACCATCTAATTGTTCAGTTAAAATAATCTGACACCCTAATCTAGAAGTATCCGTAAGACCAAAGGCTAAGTCAAGCATATCTTCTTCTGCTTCCTTAGGTTTTTCTAATTTGTTGTAAAATTCTTCCTCTACAATAACATGACAAGTAGCACATGCAAGAGAACCTTCACAAGCACCCTCAAGATCTATACTATTGCTATGAGCCACTTCTAAAATAGAAAGTCCCACCGGGGCTTCTATTATCTTCTCTTCCCCATTATTTATAATAAATGTAACTTTTACTATTTTCGACATTATCCTGTTTCTTCCTTAGATTTTTCATATAACTTATTTTATAAAGAGGAATTGGAAGGAAACAC
This sequence comes from uncultured Rickettsia sp., assembly GCA_964544715.1. GTDB lineage: Bacteria > Pseudomonadota > Alphaproteobacteria > Rickettsiales > Rickettsiaceae > Rickettsia. The sequence continues at coordinate 3,311 of CAZJDC010000060.1, forward strand.
AGCACACAAGCACCGACGACAGCGTACAAACACTAGTATGCGAGTTACCTTCTTGATGCCCAAATTACCTTTAGAAGTAAGTTATTTGATCTGATTGATATTTTTACCTTTTAACAAATCACTAATTACTACATTAAGCTTTGTATTTAAAGACTTTGTTGTTTTAGATTTAAAATCTTTAACAGCATTATTAATTAAAGCACGATCTCGTGTATCTATTGCGTACCTTATATTCTTTAATAAACTACTAATTATATAGTGTTCATTTTCTGATAGAAAATCTACTAATTCTTTAATAGCTTGTTCTACATTAAAAATCAAAGATTCAGCTTCAATAATTGTTTCTTGCAATAATCTTACAGCATAATCTAGTTTAGCGTTTTTATAAGCATTTTCTAAAATCTTATCAACCTCACTTGTATCAATACCGTAATCTGGCTTCAATTCTATGATATGCGACATATTACTTATTTTTTCATAAGCAGAAACAGATAATATACCGTCAGCATCAATAGCAAAAGTAACTTCAGCTCTAATATTCCCTGCTTTCATAGGAGGTAGCCCCTTTAACTCAAACCTAGCCAAAGTGCGGCACTCTGCTACCATTTCACGTTCACCTTGTAATATATGAAATTGTATACCAGTTTGATTATCAGCATAAGTTGTGAATTCTTTTATCACCGCAATAGGAATTGGAGTATTTCGCATGATAATTTTTTCAACAATGCCGCCATACAGCTCCATACCTAAAGACAAAGGCACTACATCAATCAATAATGAATTTATATTTGGTGTTGTTAGATTCTCTGCTTGCAGTGCAGCCCCATATACAATAGCTTTATCAGGATTAATATCTGAGAGAATATTTACTTTAAAAGTTTTGTATAATTCACTTTTAATGAATGGAATACGAGTGACGCCACCTACCAAAATAATGCCATCTATATTCAGATTTCCTGCTATTTCCAAACATTCTGTGGCTATATTAATAGTACGCTCTATTATGGGTGTAATTAACTGTTCAAATGTTTGTGTATCAAGCGATATATTATTGAACTCAAAACTATCTTGGTGCGATAATGTTTCTTTTGCTTTTTTAGCAAGCTGCAGAGTATCTAAACTACTAGATAAATTAAATTTATTGCAAAAATAATCAGCAATGATTTTATCTATATCATCGCCGCCAAGCATATTATCACCATTTGTTGCTATAACCTGAAAAACACCTTCTGTAATATTCAGAATTGATACATCAAAAGTACCACCGCCTAAATCATATACGAGATAACAACCTGTTTGGTTTTTATTTAATCCGTAAGCATAAGCAGCTGCAGTAGGCTCCGCAATCAACCTTAGAACTTCTAAACCTGCAAGCTTTGCGGCAAGCATCACCTGCCCTCTTGCAGCATCATTAAAGTGAGCAGGAACAGTAATAACAGCTTGAGTTACTTCAGTTGCAAGCTCTTTTTCTGCTTGCTGTTTTAAATATATGAAAACTCCTGCCGCAACCTCAGCAATCCGCATTTGATTATTGGCAAAATTTAATTTAAGTTCCTGATTATTTACATCTATGTAATCTTTAACTAAAGAAAAAAGAGCAGGAGTATTTAGAATTTCATTTAATGTTTTGTCGAATAACCTTTTAATTGAATGTAAACCTTTATTATTACCTACTGTAATATTGTTATTCGTAAATTCTATAGTAGTTGGGATTAATTCTTTACTATCTTCGGTTTGTATAATTTTAACTTTCTTTCCAGCCGAAATAGCTATTAGCGAGTTAGTAGTACCAAAATCTATACCCACAGCTATTTTAGTTTCTTGTTTAGATTCTGCTTGTCCTGGTTCTTTAATTTCTATTATTTGCATAATTTCATTTTTTCCTGAAGCTTACTCCGCAATGTATGAATATATTTAAGTTTACTAGTTTTGATAGCCGCATCTGATAAATCTTGTTTTTCAAAAGACTCAGCCAAGAAATTTACTTCTGCTTGTTCGATTAATTCATATTTGTTTTTTATTTCTGCTAAACTATTATATGAGTTAGTATTTTCTATAAGCTCCATTTCATCCCAGAATATACTTAACTCAGAAGCAGAAAGCTTGCTGCGTACTTTCTCATCATTTAAGTTTACACCATGCAAAATCAGCATATATTCAGCACGCTTTAAACTATCTTTAAGTGTAGAATAAGCTTTATTCAGTTCAGAAGCTATAATAAGATTTTGCCCTTTTTCTTGCAAATTTTTGGCTTTATCAGGATGAGATTTTATCTGCATAGCAAAATATTGCTTTTCTAATATCGTCAAATCAATATTATAACTTTGCACTAACCCTAATAATTCAAAATAATTTTGCACTTTATTTGTCACTCATAAACTACCTTATCATATATAAAAAATACAATTATGGAAATAGATATATTATATTTTGAAAAAAATACCCAAACTTTATTCTAGCTGGTATAGATGAAGCAGGCAGAGGACTCCTAGCCGGACCAAGTAGTAGCTGCCGCTGTTATAATAGATCAAGACAATATTATAGCTGGTATTAAGGATACTCAAACTCTTTCTAAAAAGAAAAGAGAATTATTATATGAGCAGATAACTGCTACTTACACTTGGGCAATTGGTATCAATTTACACACCGAGATCGATGAGATCAACATATTAGAAGCAACGAAAAAAGCTTGTATACTTGCTACCGAAACACTTACCTATTCAGCCAGAAGTAGTTTTAGTTAATGGTAATATGAAATTTAGCGATAAAAGATTTATCAGCATCATAAATGGGGATAATTTATCACTATCGATTGCCGCAGATTCTATTGTAGCAAAAGTTACTAGAGACCGATTAATGGTAGAATTAAGTAATGAATTCCCACAATATTTATTGCATAAAATTCAAGTTACGGCACAAAAGAGTATATACAAGCCATAAACGAATATGGCTTATCCCCCTATCATCGCCTAAGTTTTACCAAATCTTTATATAAATAAAAGTTTATGTTATAAAATTGATATTATATCTTAAGTTTAAATAGATATAGACATCATATACAAATGATGATAAAATATGCCGAAAAAACTACTAGATTGTGTGGTCACAAAATTAAAGCATGATTCCTTAGTAAAAATAATAATGACCGAAAATAGCGGCACAAGAATTGTAAAACACTACACTTAATCTGAGAGCTAGGGATTGATTAAGCAACAAGCATTAATAGACTTATCTTTAGCAATTTTAATGCTATCCTTAAAAGTTTGCATAGGAATTTTTCCATAACAGAACTTTCCAGAATGAGGTCTAGTGT